>CAZTME010000058.1:0-7321 GCA_964614795.1 uncultured Pseudomonadales bacterium
GAGGGCCAAACTTGACGTAGTCCGCACCCACTCCCACCGCAAAATCGGCAATGAAATCATCATTGGTTTCCCCACTGCGGTGCGAAACTACCACCCCCCAACCGGCTTGTCTGGCTATTTGAATGACTTCAATTGTTTCGGAAACAGTGCCTACTTGATTGGGCTTCACCAAAATTGAGTTACAACTCTGGCTTGCGATAGCCTGATTGAGTTTTTGTTTATTGGTGGCCAGCAAGCTATCGCCTACAATTTTTGTTGATTCACCCAGTTCCGCAGTGATAGCCTGCCACATTTGTGTATCATCGTCGTGAAAAGGATCTTCTATTAAAAAGACGTTATACAAAGAGCGAATTTTTTGATAATACTCAAACAATTCTTTACCCGAATAGGGTTTGGATCGATCTTTAAGATTGTACTTGCCATTCGCAAAAACTTCGCTGGCAGCCACATCTACACCAAAAAATAAATCTTGACTAAAGGTATACTCAGTCATTTTCACTGTTTCAACCAATATCTCAAAAACATCGGTGTTGCTGTAAAGATTAGGTGTGAAACCTCCAACCAAACCCACAGAATGTATCGCCCCTTTCACCGCTAATACGTCTTCGAGTTTATGAAATAGCAAAACCGCCATGTTCAATGATTGATCAAAAGGGATATTGCTGGCGGGAATAATCTGAAATTCTTGAATATCTAAATTATTCGCTCCATGCTCTCCCCCATTCACCACCGAATAAATGCAACTGGGAATGAGTAACTCTTGAGTCAGTTTGTATTTTTGAGCAATGTAAAAATACAAAGGCAAGTTGACACTCAATGCTCCGGCCTTGGCCACCGCTTGTGAAACCGCCAAAATGGCATTGGCTCCCAATCTGCTTTTATTGGGTGTGCCATCCAAATTAATCATTAATTGATCAATTTCTTGTTGATTGGTTGGATCTTTGCCTACAATTTGCGGTGCGATATACGTATTGATGTAATTGACGGCTGTTAAAACGCCTTTACCCAACATGCGATTTTGATCTTTATCTCTTAACTCCAAAGCTTCATATTTTCCTATTGAAGTTCCAGTGGGTACATCGGTGGCGACGATGCCACCATTGTCCAACCAAAGAGTGCATTCAATTGTGGGAATACCTCTTGAATCCAGAATTTCTCTGGCGTAAATACCTTGAATTACTGCCATAATGACGCCTTCTTTAGTCTTTCAGCTTCAAAATGAATCACTCTATTTTGTACTACTAAACCGGCTTGCGGTGCAACTACAAATCCATCATAACCGAGATTGACTCCAAGTTCCAGTAAGAAAGGTTCGGGATTATCACATAATATTAATTTATAACCAGAATGAGTGGAATTATTAAGATGTTGATTTACTTGAGTCAAAACGCTTGTGGTTAATTCGTGTGTATCACTGTGTTCAAGTTGAAGAATTGCATCATCCGGATCAATGCCTCTGGCTAATCCAATAATTGTTTGCACATGAACCAAAACTCCGGTGAGATTTGGACGCAAATATTGTGGCAAGCGCCAAACATTTTCCGGTGTATTGAGTTGTAACCATAGCTCAAAAAATGGCAATTCAAAGAGTCCGGCTTTGGTTATTTCGGCCAGACATCTTTGCCATTCTTGATCATCTCTCACAAAAGGAACGAGTAGGCCACTCGGAGCAACCCTTTTTTCCGCCCACTGTTTAAATGTTTGCAGTTCAAAGTGAAAAAAATCCGGGTGTTGTAAATACCAGTGCATGCCTCTTTTGCCCATGTATGGGTTGATTTCTTCATCTTCGTACTTACTTCCATAGGTTAATTCTCTTAATTCTTGAGTGTTCAAATTTTGCAAGCGATAGACAATTCTTTGCGTGGGATATGATTGGTTGGCTTGTTGAAAATACTTCAGAAGAAATTTTTTAAACTCCCCCTTTCGCTTTTGCCAGTACCATAAAGGGTGATAGCCAAGATTTGCCCACAAGTAATCACTTCTTAATAAACCAATTCCGGAAACATTGAAGTTGGCAGTGAGGGTTAATTCACCAATACTACCAGTAGAAATATAAATTCCCGCATGATTGATTGCTGGTTGTGCGGTTGATTCTGCGGATAACGGAGCAATATTTACAATTTCCACATTTTGGTTGGCAAGTAAAACCCATTCAATTTTCAAGTGATGAGTAAAATTTCTTTTTAAATTGAGAATAGGAGCACTTAATGACAAAAATGTTGAATTCGGTAGATTAAAAAGAGTGTTCAATCTTTCCAATTCAACGCTCCCTTCATCAGTTGCTTGGGCTTGAAGAGTGGCTTTGCTGGCTTGAGATAATCTAATTGTTGAGTCGCTCGGGTTAATTAATAAAATGGCAGGCTCATGATTAACAACTTGCTGATGAAAAAAGCCAGGCCAACCTTCCACGCGAATCACTTTTTCTTGTTTTTGAGTAGTGTATCTGGTTTCCAACCAACCATGAGCAATGATTTGATCGCAAGCTTGCGCAATTAGCCACTTGTTTGAAAGCCCCTTTTCTAAGACTAAATTGCCTAATTCATGCAAAAAACCATTGCTAAAAGCAATCGGTTCCAACCATCGAATCGATTCCTCATCACACCAGCCCAATCGCACCCATCGAGAATTGAGACTTTCATAGGCTTGAGCCAATTCTTGCAACGATTTTTGTGAGAGGGTTTTTAACTGATTTAGATTTTCAGGCCAATAATTTGAAGGTATTACCAGAGTTGGTGATAATTTGCAACCAATTTTTTTGGCCATCAACAAATTTAATAAAGGAACAGGTAATTCTTGAGGATTTTTCCAACTAGATAATAAAACCGGTTGAGTGGCAGGCATACTTCCTTCTATCATAACCCGAGATGAGGATGAGAGTAAACAGGGAGAAGAAAACCTAGTTTAAAGGCAGTGAGGTCACTAGGGCGGTGGCAGGCTCGGTGGAACTGAGAAGATATTGCTCGCAAATTGCGGGAACAAAGAGGCTTCGTCCCTCTTTTAAGTCAAATTGTAAATCTCGCCACTCAATACGCAACTCACCTTGCAAAGCAAAAACGTGGTGAAAAGAATTCATTTTCATGACTTGACTACTTGGACCAAAAAACTCAAACCGTTTTAATGTGTAGTACGCTGTGTCGAACAATTGAGCAATGCGCACTCCTTCTTGAGTGTTGCCTTGTGGTTGTTTGATCAAGCTGAAAGGTTGATTAGCTTCGGGAGAAGGATTGAGAGCTTGAAAATAATCTTCTATGTGTAAAGGTCGCACATCACCATTGGGTTTAATATTGCCTTGATCAAAGGATCTCATGGTTGACCGTTCGTCTTTGACGTCAAGTTGAACTTCATAAACGATATTGCCATTAGGTAAAGACGGATCTTTTTCCCAAGAATGATGAATACCTCCCTGGGATAAATCAATCACTGCGTTTTGAGCGATTTTCACTTGGTGGACATATTGATTGGGGTGTCTGGCTTCAATAAACGCCGATAGTTTTTCCTTTCCTTCTTCCAAAAGCAAGCTTTCATCTTTGATTTGTTGAGATATTTCTTTGGAAAATGCTTCAATTTCCAAACAAATTTTCTTGTATTGAGTGAGCATTGCTCCAGGTTTAACTCCAAGAGTGGCTCTGCCTTCTTGTAAAAAATACCAAGATTCGGGTTTGGCTTGCCATCCATGAAATTCTTGGCCGGGAATAACATGAACTTGATATGAGTTGCTTTGCGCTTGGGTGAATTTGATTAAAAGTGGCGTACTTACGGTATCATTTTGACAACTAATACCTAAAACTTCTTCCGGATTTGAAGAAATGAGTGATTGCAAATCAATGGTTGCCATCACTGAACCAAATTGTTGGCCGGAACTCATACTACTATCGGTCAAGTAGCACGCATCTTGCGCGGAAGGTTCCGGTGAAATTCTGCTTTCGGCGGATAATTCATAGGATTGGCCAATGGGCAAATTGTTAATTGCTGAAAAAGATAATTGTTTGGCTTTAACAATGTAATCACCACCCCAAGTTGGCTGTTTGATTAAGATGGGAATTACATAAAAAGGTTGGATATTCATACTTATTTCTTCAGCTGATCTTTAAACCAATCCACCCAAGGAATGGGAGCCGGATCAACATTGTGTAGCAAGGCGAGATAGTACGAAGTGTATGAACCGAAAAGCAGTAGCTCAAAAGCTTGACCCAACTTGCTTTCACTTTTTAAGCTCACTGCGGAGTGATCGAGAGCATGTTTGGTCAAAACCTCTTGAGTTAATTTCATTCTTTTCGCATTTTGTGAAGAATAAAGTTGTGATTCAACACTTACAAAAAGTAAATCATGAACATTGGTTTCCGGGAATTGCAAACCTTCCATTAGGTGATGATTCATTTCGGGAATGACGCGATACTCAGAATAAGTTTTGGCATTTTCATTAAGTTGATTGGCTAAAACGTGAGCGACTCCCTCCAAATGTTCCGCCACTACGATGACAGGCAGTTTGTCCAACATGTCAAAAGCAAGTAATTTTGCTTGATTGCTTTTTGCGTCCACGCTTTGCGCACATTGTAAATGGGTGTTGGCAATCACTGAGATCACTTCGTCATAATCCGCCTGCGTAATGTTTAATAAACCAATGGCTTTAAAAAGTGACATTTGACCAAATATTGAGTAACCCAAGCCCATTCTGGGTTGACCGGAAGGATTATAAGTGGTGGGAAAAATGATTGAAGGAACATGCCATTCTCTTAATAATTCTGCAACTTTTCCACCAGAGGTGATACCGGCTAATTTGGCACCACGTGCCCTAGCTTCATTCATAGCGGCAATGGTTTCTTCGGTAGTGCCGGAATAACTCGAACCGATCACCAAAGTTTTTTCATTGACAAACGCCGGCAATGTGTAGTCGGGAACAATGACTACGGGAGCTTTTAATTGATCTTTATAAACGGATTGAATGACGTGAGTGCCCAGCGCGCTGCCACCCATACCGGCCACCACCACTTGATCTATTTCTTGATACTCATTTGGGACTTCAATGTTTTGCGCCACTTCCCAAACTTGTTGACATTGCGAAGCTAGTTGCTCAATGGTTTCCAACATGCGAGATTGATCCACCTCCATAAGCTCTTCACGATTATCTAAAAAATGTTTACCTTGTGGCATGTTGTCTTTCTAGCAATGAAATATTTTACCGTCTTTGCCTACTTTACTTCACTTTGGTGCTTATTGCAACAAATCACGATCGACAATTTGTCCTGGTTTTGTCATCACCGCCGGCCAAATTTTGCGCCCGGGATAAACGGAAGTGTTGACTCCCAATTTTACTCCATCACCCAAAATGGCACCAAACTTATTGCGTCCGGTTTTTGTCATTACTCCTTTAATCGGGGTGGCAATTTCTTTTCTGTCATGCCTGGTGTTAGCCAAGACTGCGCCGGCCGAAATTCGACAGTTTTTGCCCACCACCGAATCGGCTACATAACTAAGGTGGGGAATTTTCGTTTTTTCGCCAATAACCGAGTTTTTCAAGTCTACGCTAAAGCCAATAACACAATCATCACCTATCACAGTATTGCCTCGAATACGCGCATTGGGACCAATAACCACTCTTTCGCCAATGAGAATTTTTCCTTCCAGGTAACATCCGGGCAAAATTCTGCTTGATTTTGGCAAGACTAAAGCATCTTTTTGATAGCTTGACTCATGAATTTCGCCTTCAACTTTATTTTGCAACGTTTGCAAAAGAAATTCGGTAGCATCCAGGATGTGCCAAGGATAACCAATGGGAATCCAGTAATCTGGCGCAGGTAAAACTTGAATGGGTAAATCTTCAGCCATTAACTGTAGTGAGTCTGTTAATTCGTATTCTCCCCTTACGGAAATGTTGATTTTGTTAAAGTAAGAAAAGATTTTTCCGGAAAGTTTCATGCAACCGATGTTAGCTAAATCGCCAACAAAAGTGCTGGGCTTCTCCACTACGCTTTTGAGAGTGCCATCTTGATTGGTGGCAAAAATACCCCATTTTTCAGGATCGGTGACTTTTTTTCCAATTACCGCTAAACCTGAAGCGTTTTTGACGGAAGCAATATTTTCAGGTGAGTATAAATCATCGCCGTAAACGAAAATAAAGTCTTCCTGTAGTGAAATGAATTTTTCCGCTTGCTGAAGGACGTGAGCCGTCCCCAACTGTTGTTCTTGGGTAACAATGGAAATTTTCAAACGATATTTTTGTTCAGCGATGATGTGATTTTTTAAGTAATCCGCAATGAGTGTGCCAAAAGTCCCGGCACTGGTAATGACAATTACTTCCTCAATACCATTTTTTTCCAGCCCTTCCAACGTCCACTCAATTAAAGGTTTATTTAGAATGGGAATGAGAGCTTTAGGTGTGGTTACTCCCAAGGGATACATTCTGGTACCATTGCCGGCAACGGGTAAAACTGCTTTCATAATGGTTCTTTCTAGTTTTTGTTAATCAATCAATTTTTGGTTTCATTACAATTGATCGAACTCATTTTATTCAATAGACTTGTCGTCCAATAACAGAACGATTTTTTTCATTCATGTTTTTATTGTGCGGCGACAAGTCTAATAAATTTTTCCCGAGCCTGGTAATTGAAATTAATCCAAAGCGTGAGTGTTAACTCCTTCTTGCCAATTAATTTCAGGATGTTTTTTGAGCATTTTTTTCAATACTGTTTTTAATTGATCATAAATTTCTTGAGTTTTTCCTTCAAATTTAACGGTAATATACGGACCGTTTTGAGAGGCTCGAACAATTGCCATTCTGTCATTTAAATCCATACGAATACCGTCAATATCGATGTACTCAGCTTGAGGCCATTCTTTTTGAAATTCTTCTCTAATGACTGTGTCAATAAACTTAAACTTAATTTCATCTGGCAACCCAAATTTGATTTCGGGACTGGACACATATTTTTCTAATTTGCCGGTTGCTTGTGAAACAGTTTGCTGTGTTCTTTCTAAATAAGCAAGCAGTCGCAAGCTGGCAAAAGCTCCGTCGTCATGACCAAAGAAATTATCCATAAAGAAAATATGACCGGAAAGCTCACCGCCAAATGGTGCGCCAACTTCTTTTAATTTTGCCTTAATAAATGAATGACCTGTCATCCACATTACTGGTTCACCACCCGCTTTATTTATTGCTTCGGTTACTTGTCTGGAACATAAGGTATTGTAAACAATTTTTGCCCCTGGCAAAAAATCTAAAACATCTTGAGCGAACAAAGCAACAATAGTGTCCATCCATAAAGTATTTCCTTTTTCATCAACAACGGCCATTCTGTCGCCGTCAGTGTCATAGGCAAAACCA
>CAZTME010000059.1:0-7317 GCA_964614795.1 uncultured Pseudomonadales bacterium
CAAAACACAAATTCCTTTGTTTGGCGAATGGCGGATTTTAACGTAATATGTTTTGACCAAGATTTGTCATGCCCCACCAGGAGCAAGCTCACTTGCCTACCCATAAGATCCATACTGCGCACTTTATGCATCACTTCGCTCGACAAATTGTATAGCACTTGGCGCACCCGCTCGTCATTACCCGTAAGAGCAAAGAGTGTAATTGTCCTGCCCACTCCCTTCATTTGCGTTAGCGGGTGCGCCAACCTGGCCAACTGAGCCGTTTCTTCACCCTGGCCAATCTTACGCAACTCACCGCTCCAAAACGGACCAAAATGTCGAGCCAAATCTTCGTCTGTGACGAAATTTATCTGATATGGGTGAGTTATACCCAAGACAGCTAATCTGCGCTCCAGTCGCAATCCCACTCCACAGACATCACCAAATTCTACTTTTGCCAATAAAGCCGACTTAGTCTCTTCCGTCACTTGACTGACACTGCCTTTGGGCGATGTTTCTCCGCTCATTTTGGCTAGCAACCTGGTTGGACCAATCCCCACGTTACACGTCACCCATTCGCCCAGTGCTTGACGGATTTTTTGCTGAATCTCTTGGCCAAATGCAATTGGATTTGGATAGAGTGTTTGCAACTCATCATACGGAACAAATGCTTCATCTAAAGAAAAAATTTCAATAGAGGGAGTCAGGCTCTCAAAAACTGCTTTCAGTGTGTTGGTGGCGGAAGCGTACAAACTAAAATCGGCTGGCAGTAAGAGCATGTCTGGACACCTAGCCAAAGCCTCTGCGCTACTACAACCCGTTCTCACTCCCTTCAACTTGGCTTCTTTGGAAGAAGCAATAATGCAGGCTCTACCAGCATTCTTTACCACACCGATTGGCCTACCGCGCAAAACTGGAGTTTCTTGCTGAAGTAAGGTAGCAAAATATGCATTGATATCTATATGTAAGAACATAAAAAAATTAAGGATTAATCAACCCAAATTTCTTCAAGTTGCCAATATTCTTGCAATCGATCAAAAAGCAAACGATAGGCATTCAAACCACTGGTGACACTGTATCTTCTTTTTTTTGTTGCTCCATCTTTAAAATCAACGACAAAAGTAATATTATCCACTTCAAAAATACGATTACGCCAAGAAAATCTTTTAGGAAAAAATTTTGCTCCTCTATACACTCCGGCTACTGCAATACGTTCTTCAATTTTTTCGTACATATATTTCCAGAGCATAACTAAAAAAACCCGAAACTAACAAGAGATCAAAATATAGCAATAAATTTTTGTTATGATGTGATACGTCAAAAACTATGTCAAATGAGTTGAATCAACAACCGACATCTTCTTTGCCAATTTGGAAATTGGATTGCAGTGATAATAAAATTTGCAGTACTCAAATACCGAAAGAGGCAATTTTTTCTGTCACAAATGCAGTGCCGGGTCAATCATGGGAAAATGCCATTCAATTTCACAATCAGTTGGAAACCGGTTTTTGTAATATTTTTATCAAACCCGTTTTTATTCCTAAGAATACAAACTCCATTTTGCCTGAATATTTAGAAGTGATGATTACCGATCAAAACAATCAAGAGGTTTTTTTAGGTAATCTCAATCTTTTAGCTCAAAAATCCGCTCATCTGGGTACGGTGGTGGCCGGAGAAAATAAAAATTATCAAATTAAAATCACTTTTGCCGATCGCACCCCCAATCATGCACAGTCGGAAAAATTAGCGTTTAAAATTCAAGCGCAAATGTCTTGCCAAGATGCTTGGAGTTATGGCAAAACGCAACTTCGACAACAAGAGCAGAATCAAGCCGGCAAAGTGTTGGGAGTAAATTCGGGATTTAATGAGTATCAAATTCAACCTATTTTATTACTAGGAATTTTAGGTACGCTACTTTACTTAGCAGCCAAAAAATGGGCAAGGAGGAAGAAGTTGTAACTTTTAGAACATCATTGTTCTTTTATTTATTTTTTACGCATCTTTCAAGCTATATAGAAAATTAATAGTTGACAGACACTTACATATCTGTGTACGCTGGAGCTAGTATATTACATAATTTTATATATCTACTAATTAAATGATCGAAAGATACTTAATTAAGCCAGATATACGTATTAAATGTATTTCGGACACACATTTAATATTTATCTCTTGTGCAGTAATTATGTATTAATTATCATAAATGAAAAATATATAAGATTATTTAAGAAAAAATGAGGAGATCTCATGAACAAAAAAGTTTTACTTGGCATCGTAGCCTTGGGAGGTGCACTAACCATTGGTGGTATAACTCTTACCGCCGCTCTGTTTACCGATACGGAAACCAGTGCCACTAATACATTCACTGCCGGCACTTTGAACCTAACCGTTGGTGGTGCAGATGGAACGGCTTTTGAAAGTTTTAGCCTTGACAACTTGGGAGTCGATGGCCAAGTCACCGGTGGAAAAACTTGGACGATTGTTAACACCGGTAGCGTTCCCGGTGAATTAACATTCGCTATGAATGAGCTAACCAATTTTGATAATGGTTGTAATGAACCAGAGGCGCTTGTAGATACAACTTGTGGTAATCCCGGACCGGGCGAAGGAGAGTTGGGCGATAATATGGTTGTACAAGTGTTACTTGATGGTGAAGAAGTTGTGTCAACTAACTTAGCTACAGCCAATCAAGGTCAGTACGCCTCACAATGGGAAACCAATGCCGGCACTGTTACCATTCCAGCCGGTGAAAGCGTGACTGTAACTATGAATTGGGCTACAGATCCAGCAAATTACACTAATGTTATTCAAAGCGATAGTCTGACTTTTGGTTTGCAATTTGACATGGTGCAGGTTGTACCAACCGAGTAGTACTTAATTAATTAATGGACAGATTAAGACTCAGCAATTTAGTTGGCGCTGTCGCCCCGCACGGGGCGACAGCGCCAAAGCTGGTTAAAAACAACATACATGAAAGTCATTAAAATCACTCAATCAATTTCAGAAGCCATCTTTTGGCTAGTTCTTTCCGGCTTCATTTCTTTATTGCTTCTTCAATATTTAAGCAACTCCTCCTACTTTCCCTCAATTCTCAACTTCAAAACCTTCGTCGTTAGATCCGGCTCCATGGAGCCAACCATCATGACGGGAGATATGATATTTGTCAGACCAAGTCGCAACTACTCGGTGGATTCAGTGATTAGTTTTTTTGATCCGGCAGGCACGCTCATCACTCATCGAATTATTGACAGCAAGCTTAATGAAAACAATGAAATTGTATTCACTACGCAAGGAGATAACAATCAATCCCCGGACGTGCACCCGGTACAAATAGGAGCGATTGTGGGCAAATGGTGGTTTAGCATTCCATTTATTGGCTACGCTTTAGTTTATGCTCATACACCACTAGGAGTCAGTATTATCACCAGCATTATTGTGGGTTTAATCATTTGTGATTTCCTTTGGGATTATATGAATAAACACTGGGTGAAAAAGAACGAATGAAAAAACAGTGCCAAAAAACCTACTTATACTGCTATTGAAAGGAATGATCGTAGTGGCATTTTTAATGCAGTTAGCTCAACCCACCGCCGCAGATTTACTGGATAAGAAAACTATTAATCAAAATCTATTTCAAGCTGTTACTATTGAAGTAAAAAATCTTGATTCGGCAACTAATGTTCTTAAAAGCGGTCTTTTTAATATTCAAGGCATGCTTCCCAATGGTTTGGCCGTTTCCAGCCTGAGAATAAAAAACACAGGAAGTCACCCAATTAATGTGGCTATTACTTCAACTTCAAATACATCGGAAATTTGCCAACACCTCAATTCTTCTTTACTTAAAGATTGGAAAAGAATTATTGCTTCTCAACCTCTTTTGTCTTTAGAACATCAACTGGAACTTCAACCAAATGCTACTGAAGATCTGGTAATCAGTATCGAATCTGCCGAATTACCCAGTAATATTCAAAATCAAATGTGCAATTTTGAGTTGGTAATTGAAGCTCGATCCAAACTTACTTCCGCAGTACAATTTCATGATACTAAAAGATTACAAAATCAAGTTTATTTTGGTACTTGGAACAATTAAAGGAATATATGAATAAAACGACACGAATGATTTTGGGTTTATTGACCTTATTAGTGGTGATCACTTTAATTAGTTTAACTGTTTCTCAAGGATTATTTACCGATACAGAAAGATCATCCGTTAGTCAATTTGCCGTTGGGACTTTGGAAATGGACGTAAGTGGTGAATCATCATCGGTGGCCGAACCCATTACGATTACCAATTTGGGAGCAAGTGAGAATGAATCCGGTTCAAAAACATGGTATGTGCTCAATAAAGGTAGTCTGCCTGGTATTTTTTCAAGCAATATTGATCAAGTTATTTCTTACGAAAATGGATGCAATGATCCAGAGACAGTGGTTGATGCAAGCTGCGGTAATCCTGGTGCGGGTGAAGGAGAGTTGGCTTCAACGGTGAATTTTTCTGTTTATCTAAACAACTCCACCGATCCTATTATTAATTGCAACTTAACTCAAGAATGTTTGGCCACTTTTCAACAACAATGGCAAGATGCAGTTGGTAGTCTTGAACTGAAACCTCAAGAAAGAATTCCTTTTACTTTTGCCTGGAATATCACTCCTCCAAGTGAGGCGAATGTTTTGCAATCAGACAGCATTACTTTTGATATTGTTTTTTCTCTTCGTCAATCAATTGCCGGCAGTAATTAACTCGCTTTTGAAAAATATGCCTAAGAAAAAGCATGCAAAGCCGATTTTTCCGTCTTTTTTGACATTATGCTTGATTATTCTTGCAATTTTTTTTCTTTTACCGATTAAAAATGAAATCGTTAATCAAGTTGATAACGTATTACCAATTAATTTTTTTATTGTGCAATCCGGCTCTATGGAACCTGCTATTATGACGGGAGATTTGATTGTTGTTGCTCAAAATCAAAATTATCAAGCTCCTTCAACCATTACTTTTTTTGATGACAAAAACCGAGTGGTAACGCATAGAATTGTTTCAACCAATCAAGAGGGCAATTCTTTTAAATACCTAACCAAGGGTGACGCCAATCAAGATCAAGATATTGTTGAAGTTGCCCATGATCGAGTGATTGGTGCGGTCGTAATGAGCTTGCCCAAGTTAGGTTTTCTTGCTCAATTTGCCCAATCAACAAAGGGATTATTAATTTTGATTGCCGTTCCTTCAGTTTTACTAGGTATTTATGAATTTAAAAATATTTTTTTAAAAAGAAATTAAATTTTCCAATCATCATACTTAAATTCATTTTTATCTCACCAAAAGTCTAAAAAAAAGATTATTAGCCAATTAGTTGCATTAAAAACTTATGGTCATCTAACTTGGAACAGGCAAGATTTAGCTATTTCTTAGCGGATCTCACATTCCCCATTAAACTTACGGTTGAGGATTTCAAGAAAGATGGTTAAAAACCTAAGATCAAAAATAATTCAAAAAACCCCTCTTTGCAGAGGGGTTTTTGCGGTTCCGCCCAGTATTGAATTTAATTATACTTGAACCCTAAGCCGATTTCACTGTCAATTTTTTCGGTTTGGCGGCTTCGGCTTTGCTGAAGGTGACGGTGATGATTCCATCTTTAATAACCGCCTCCGGTTCTTGATGATGATCGATGTCTCCAGGCACGGCCACTTTGTAGGAATAGCTGGAACTCATTTTGGAAAAATATCTTTTCTCTTCATTTTTATCCTCAACTTGTTGTTGAGCTTGAATGAAAAGCACACCTTTTTCAAAGATTAGATCTATTTTTTCTGCCGGCACTCCGGCTACGTTGGCTTTAACTACAACCTTATCTTTAGTTTCAGCCACTTCCAAATTTTGACCTGTTGCTGGCACCATATTGGCAAGATCTTCATCATCCCAAATATCCGGCCATCTGGATAACAGCGGACTCCATCGCATAATACTTGTCATACTTAATCCTTTCTACGTCACATTACCTACCATAAGTGAGTTGGCACTCTTTATGTGTGACTGCTAATATCTTAACTCAATTAGCAATCATTGTCAACAACTGCTAAGAACTATTTTATCAATCTTATTCAACAATTAGTTGGTTGCGCGACTAGACAATCATCAAGATACTCAAGCGATCTTCTTTTTGCTAGGCAAAAAGTCTGATAAGAAAATCAACAGAATAACTGTGTAGAAATATACCAAAAGTTGAGAGGATGGACTGTCTTTTTATTTCGCAACAAATCAATTAAAACTATTCTGCTAAAATTCCAATCATCAAGCCATCCAAAGTGTTTTCCGCTTTTTCCGGATGCGGACCTTTGCCGGATCTATCATTAAATAATGCTGAACCATCAGTTCCGCAAGCTTTTTCAATCACCGGACCACCTGTGTGAGTACCGGCTTTTGTAATTGAGGTCAAATCAAAAATTTCACCATCAATAATTGTCCAGCAATCATCTTTGGTTGCGTGTTGTGCAACTTCTTCTAAAGTATAGCTAATCACATCCTCATTAGCCTCATTTTGCGCCATTTCCGATTCAATTATTTGTTGAGTAAGCTCATCCATTTGTTCCATTTCCGCTTCCGTTGTTTCCGTATTCTCAGTGGTTACCGGTTGTTCATTTTGTGAGGTGCATCCGGATAAAATTACACTAGATGAAATTAATGCCAAGGCAAGTAGGTAAATTTTTTTCATAGATTCTCTCTTCAAAAATTATTTAATCAAGTCAACTTGATTTTTTTACTACCATATTAACTTGTCGCAGATTGACAAGATTATTTTGAATAATTAGCCTTAATTAATCGCCAAGCTCACATTTTTTTCGCGATGAACAGGCTTGTCACCAAACTTGGATAGAATGCCAGAATTAAAAAAATGGTCAACCCTCAATTTTTACCAGATCATAACCAATGTCAGCAATGACTTTAATCAATTCTTCCTCTGAAAAATGAGGTTGAACTTTGATTTGAATTTCCGCTTTAGCGTAAGAAGTTTTTGCCTCGATCACACCCGGCACTTGTTCTGCTGTATCATCAATTAACAAACTACAATTCACACAATGCATTTTCTCAATTTTATATTTTTTGAGTGATGTTTTTTCTTCTGAAGAAGTATTATTGACACTTTTTCTTGATAAAAACTTAAAAAATTTCATAATCAATTCTCTTTATGTCGAATCGCTATCATAATAGCGTGACCACAATTTATTTATTACTCAACAACTTCTAAGGTCCCTGTATACATACCCATTGAACAAGCATAAGCAAACTTCCCAGCTTGACTTGGTGTAAAATTGAATATTTGAGTATCATTGGCTTCCAAAAAAGTACTA
>CAZTME010000060.1:0-7252 GCA_964614795.1 uncultured Pseudomonadales bacterium
TAGGCCCATTAATGAGAGAAATTTTAACCAAAACGTATCAAGCGAATAAATCTCAATTTCCGCAAATTATTGAATCCGGTTTTGCCGGTCTTCAGGGTAGGCATATTCAACTGTACTTCTTCAATGAGGAAGATCAAAAAGCCACCGAACTCATCAATGCGGCCGGCAGAATGATTCCTCCAAAAGAGAATGAGGATTTTCTAGCCATAGTCAATGCAAACTTAGCAGGAGCAAAATCAAATCTGTTTATTACCTATGATGTGCTTCAAGAAGTAGCCAGTCCCGAAAACGGTTTCATCGAGAAAACCGTTGCTATTACCTATAAAAATCCACGTGGAGGAGATAATTGCAATTTGGAAGCCGGTTTACTCTGTTTAAATAGCACCAATAACGATTGGACACGTTTATTTGTGCCAGCCGGCTCACAACTGGTATCGGCTGAAGGTTTTAAAAATGAGGTGGAAACTTATGACGAAAATGGTTTTACGGTTTTTGATGGATTTCATACGCTTCAACCCAAAGGTAGCACCAAATTGATCGTGACCTATCGTGTTCCCTACACAGATGCTAACACTTATAGATTGAAGCAGTGGAAGCAGGGTGGTGTGGAGAAATTTTCCATGATTTTGGATGTTAATGGCGATCAACAAGCGGTCGATGTTGTGCAAGATACTTCATTATCCGCTCAATTTTAGTTAATTAGTCGAGATGATTGTCGTTATTTTACTCATTAGCAAAAAAAATTAGTCTGATCCTTTAATGTTTCTAAGAACTTTGATGGGCGCAATCTCAAGATAGTTGGATAATAGACTTACCTCACTTTATTAAAGTAATCACATTTGCCGCACAATAATCACTCGATTTATTGTCAAAGTAATTCATGTTCTTATTGTATGGCAACTCTTTTTGATTGTTATTCTGCGACAAGTCTATATAATTTGTTCTTACTCTAACTTTAATGTTCGATTGAGATTTTATGAGACTAAATAATCAACGTTCATTGCACTGCACCGCCCTTGTTATTAATCGAGTAGCTTTCGCTGAAAAAGATTTCATGGTTACTTTGTTATCACAAGAATTTGGCAAACATACCGTTGTAGCTAAAGGAGCTAATTCGCTCACATCATCTCGCTTGGCCGGCATTGAACCAGGCACTCTAATTACTGCACATCTAGTTAAAACTCGCCAATTTCCCTTACTCACGCAGGTGCGCATACAAGATCAACTTAATCTAGATCCAGACATCGGTCACATTAGGGCAGTTACTCAATGGCTGGAAGTATTGAACATTTTGTTTGTTGAAGAAGAGTTGCCAATGGAAGTTTTCTCACTCGTTCTTCATGGGCGAAAACTAATGAGCTCATCTCAAACTTCTTTGGAAGTTTTTCGGGCTCATTTGAAAAAATTAATTGATACCTTAGGATTTACCGATGAAAATTCTTACGACAACCAATCAATTTCCAACATTATAGAGTCAATCGCCGACAAACCTTTAAAGGGTTACAACTATTTGACTATCAAATAATCCTGATTATCAATAAAGAACAACAGTAGTGATACAATTGCACATATAATGATAAACACTTTAGATTCAAAATTAACAGATAGAAAATTTGTAAATAAACCCTGGTATGTGCAAACTGTTAGAGCAGTTATTTTGTTAATCATTAATTCTATCTCACTTTTTTTTGCACTCAATTTTGCAGGTTTGAATGTTATTTTTTCACCAGTAGAGTTTTTGAGCTTTATTTTTTTAGTTGCTTTACTTAACGCATTGCTCAGACCGCTACTCATTTATATAACATTACCCTTCACCATACTTACTTTTGGTCTAATTACTTTTATTGTTAATGGTTTTATTTTTGTGGTCGCTGCTTGGATTTATTCTTCGGGAGATGCTCAAGCAGGACTGTGGTCGGCAATTGTGGTGAGCACCTACATGGCATTAATTACTTGGTTTTTAACTACAATCATGTCAATTGATGATCCGGATTCATATTTTCAAAATGCAGTTAAAAAAATTGGTTTAAAAAGAAAGTTGATAGGCGCCGATTCAAACAAACCAGGTTTTTTATTTTTTGAAATTGATGGCTTATCTGCATCAGTTCTTCAACAAGCTTTAATAAAAGGCGAGATGCCCACTCTTGCAAGACTGATTAAAGAAAGTCATACCTTTTCTAAATGGGAAACCGACTTACCAGCCCAAACTTGCGCATCACAAAGAGGAATTTTGTTTGGAAATAATAAAGATGTCATTGGATTTAGATGGTACGATCGAAAGACAAAAAAAATCATTACCGCCTCACATCCGAAGCATGTCTTACATCTAGAGAAAGAAGTGGATGATGGTAAAGGCTTATTGTCAAAAAATGGCGCAAGCATTGGTAATATGTTTTCGGGGGGAGCAGAACTTACTGCGTTTACTACTGCCGCAACCGGCAGTGATAAAAAAAATCCCTATGACCCGCTCTCCTATTATTTTAATAGCCCATTTAATTATGTAAGAACTCTCACTTTAGTAATTTATGAAATGATTCATGAAGTCAAAGATCAATTTTTACAAAAACTGCAAAATCGAGAGCCTCGTGTAAAACGTGGCTTAGTTGCAATTTTTCAAAGAGCGGTGATGTGCATTTTTGTGCCGGATATTGCCGTTCAAACAACTATTGGAGAAATGTTTGCAGGTAGAGACACAATTTACACTACCTACGCTGGTTATGATGAACTATCTCATCTGGCTGGTCTTGATCGACCAGAATCGATGAGAGGTTTGCGTCGGGTTGATTCATATATATATCAACTGCTGTTGGCGGCCAAACAAACACCAAGACCATATCATATAATTATTCTTTCAGATCATGGCCAAAGCATGGGTTGGACTTTTAAACACGCTTTCAATCAGTCCCTGGGAGACTTAGTTAAATCAGGGTTAAATCAAGGAACAGAAGTGAGTGAAATTGCCGGAGTGGATGAAGTAAGTGTTGTGTTTGGAGATATTTTAAGTGATATTAAAAAGAGTTTACAATCAAAATTTTCAAAAGAGATTTTTTCAAAAATTTTCCATAAATCAAGCCAAGATAAAGATGATTCTTCAGTTATATTAGATTCGAACACACGAGCAATTTCAGGAGAAGGAAAAGAAGGAGATCCTCTTTTTACTTTACCGGAGGTATTGGTACAAGTAGGTGGCAATTTGGGAATGATTTATTTCACTAAATCAAAAAAAAGATTGCTTCTTGAACAAATTGAGAATCTGCAACCAAATTTAATTTCCACTCTTTCATCTCACGAGGGTATTGGTTTTTTATTAGTCGATTCAAAACACGGTCCGGTTGCTATTGGACCCAAGGGTAGAATATATTTGAAAAGGGGTATATTGAGAAAGACTCATGTTGAAGGAGAAAATCCTTTAATTAATTATGGAAAGAATACCGTCCAACATTTGCTTAGAGTTCACTCCTTTAACACTTGTCCAGATATTTTGGTAAACAGTGTGGTTAGTCCAGCGACCGGCCAAATTTATGGATTCGAACCACAATGTGGGGCTCATGGAGCATTGGGCGGACCACAAAATCATCCTTTTCTTTTGTTTCCTTCACTTCTTAAAAGACCAGACAAACCAATTATTGGTGCAGAAAATGTTTACAAACAACTCAAACAATGGATTAGACTTGTTGAGCAATAAGAACAAGAATTAATTTGAAAAAAGAATCATGCGGTTATTTTGCATCATGTCTATTAGCTCAACAGAGAAAGTCTAATTAGTTTTTGCTTTCACAAAATCAGTTATTCCTTCAACAGCGCGCAAAATCTCTAAAGGAACTGCAAAAACAATAGTGTTTGAAGCATCTGAAGAAATATCATTAATTGAATTAAGCGTTCTCAAATGCAAAGCACCCGGAGTTTGCGCTAAGGTGTGAGCCGCATTGGCTAAATTTGTAGCCGCCGCCAACTCACCCTCAGAAGCAATAATGGTGGCTCTCTTTTCACGTTCCGCCTCAGCTTGTTTGGCCATCGTACGCACCATGCTTTCGGGCAACTCAATATCTTTTAATTCAACAGTTTCAACATTAACTCCCCAAGAGTCGGTGGCTGCATCAACAATGTGTAGAATTCGCTCCGCCACTTGTTCACGACTGGATAACAATTCATCCAAAGTTACCTCTCCGGCTACTCTTCGCATAGTTGTTTGAGCCAACTGAGAAACGGCATAATAAACATTTTCCACTTGATTGACCGCTTTGTCCGCATCTTCAATTTTGTAGTAAATCACCGCATTCATTTTGCATGAAACATTATCCTTGGTGATCGTTTCTTGTTTAGGTACATCTTCGGCGCGAGTGCGAATGTCCACTTTTACCATGTGTTGGAAAATGGGAATAAGAAGCTTCCAACCCGGACCCAAAATATAAGAAAACCTTCCCATTGTGTACACAACTCCGCGTTGATATTGATTAATTTGTTTGAGATTGCTTAAAATAAATAAAATGATAAAACCAATAATAGCTAAATACCAAATCATATAGACCTTTCTGTTAATAAATTTGTATCTGAATTTGCGATTATTTTTACTGATTTAGTATATCATCAAATTGCTAAGCGTTCATATTCGCATATTATTTCAATAATATAAACTTTGCTTATCTGACTCTTCTTTTTAGGAGAATTTGTATTTACATTTTTTGAAGACTCTACCAATCGATACGAAGTTGATTTAATTCACAAAGAAATCTGAGAGATTAGATCCAACGCTAACAACTGCTAATCAGTTTTTTAAAAATCTTGAAAATACAGTTCATTAAGATAAGTTATTAGCTATTTGCCAAATCTTCTTTTCCTGTGAGAAAAATCATTAATTACTTGCGCAAAAAGAGTAGGGGTTAATTCGGGAAAAGTTGCTTCAAGAAAGAATAATTCGCTGTATGTAGACTGCCAGGGCATAAAACCGGAAAGTCTCTGTTCACCGGATGTGCGAATAATGATATCCGGATCAGGAATATTCTTTGTGTCTAAGTATTTTTCAAAAATTTCCGGTGAAATTTCAGTCTGAGTAGATTCGCTTAATCGTAGTTGATTAATTGCTCGAATAATTTCGTCTCTGCCTCCATAATTCATACCAAAAATGACGGTTAAATTATTGTAGAGTTTAGTTTCATTTTCGATTTTCAAAATCGAATCTTGAATGTCTTGGGAGAAGGCACTCAAATTGCCTATATGTTTAATACGAATTTGGTGTTCGTGACATTTTGGCGAAAATTTAGGCAACTCAGTTCGAAATAACTGCATTAAAGCTTCAACTTCATGCTTGGGTCTAGCCCAATTTTCCGTACTAAAAACCCAGAAAGTAACATATTCAATTTTTTGCTTCATCGCTTCAGCAAGTAAAGGCTCAAAAACATGTTTTGCCGCTTGGTTGTGTCCTTGAACAGCTTGAAGCGCATGAGCTTTAGCCCAACGTCTGTTGCCGTCGCAAATAATTGCTACGTGTTTGGGTATTGGATTGTTTTCAGATTGAGATGAAGTTGTTATGGTGAGCATAAATAAATATTCTAAATAATTTTATTGCTTATTTACTTTATTTTTCTTGGATCCATAAACACTAGGTTGAATTAATTCAGTTTCTTTATAACAATTAGGACAAATTGACCTGTCAAATACATATATATTTTCACAATATGGGCATACATGTAATTCTGGCCAATAATTCATTCGCCAATTTTCCGGCGCGCGACGATAATTCATGCTTAATTAGTCGTAAAAAGTGTGGTTAATCACGCACAACACAATTTTTTAATAATCTTGACCTATGCAAAATATTGGCAACAACATATAATCGATGCAATCAGAGAAATTTTCAGAGTAATAATCAGTAATGATATTCACATCTTTATGCTCAATAAAATTAAAAATTTAGCCAAAAAAGCTCATATCGACCTTAAATACTCGCTTCGTATTTTTGCCACCGGTTTTGCCATGGGATCAGCCGACTTAGTTCCGGGAGTTTCCGGAGGAACCATCGCATTTTTAGCTGGTATTTATGAAGAATTGATCGAAGGAATTAAAACACTTAGTGGTAAAACCATCAAGTTATTTTTACAAAGAAAATTTACTTTAGCTTGGCAAAGTGTTCCATTTTCCTTTTTCATTCCTCTAGCTTTAGGATTATTTTCTGCGATCTTTATTTTAGCATCATTAATTACCTATCTTCTAGAAAATCAGGCCGAATTTGTCTGGGCTTTTTTCTTTGGTTTGGTAGTCGCTTCTGCATTCGTTGTCAGTAAAAGAATTAAAAAATGGACTCTCAAAGATTTGATCATTGGATTGCTTTCTGCAATTTTTGCCTATTGGTTAGTGGGTTTGGTACCGGTAGAAACATCTTCCAATCCATTAATGTTTTTCTTTGCCGGTTTTATAGCTATTTGCGCCATGATTTTGCCGGGAATTTCCGGTTCGTTCATTTTAGTGATTATGGGCAAGTATGAGCAAATTCTTTCTGCGGTTACTCAAAAAGACTTTTTCACTCTTATTTTAGTAATTTTGGGAGCAGTGGCTGGTTTAGCTGTTTTCTCTAGGGTTTTATCTTGGGCATTTGCCAAACATCACGACTTATTGATCGCTATTTTGACAGGCTTTATGATTGGATCGCTTCGCAAAATTTGGCCATGGAAAGAAGTTATCGAAACTAGGATCAACCACAAAGGCTTGGAAGTGCCATTAGTGGAAAAAAATGTTTTACCTTCAGAATTATCGCCTGAAGTCTTGATGATTTTTTTAATTGGCATCATTGGTTTTTCATTGATTATCATTCTAGAAAAGATTGCCAATCAAAAGAAATAAATCTAGATCTTCATGTTTGCTTGAGTTAGTCTCTAAAATATATAAAAATCTACTTACTTGATTTATTTGCAAAACATTTAATTCTTTTAACTGGATTCATAACTTGTTAGTTTACAAGAATAATTGTTTGTCTTTTTTTGATATCAAAATTATTTTCGAGCTCTTGCTATCCTTACCGCCAAATACAATAACATTACTTGCCACATGATAAAGAAAAAAGAAAACCAGTTGGCAAACATGGCAATGATACGACAGCCGAAAAAATAATTGGTTGAACAGCTAAAAAATAATTGTGTGATTGGCACAATAATTAAAAGCCAGCAAATTTTGACAACTAAAAAAATTAATGACGGTAACAAAATTAGCCATTGATATCTTTTTTTCTCCAACAATGAATAAATTGATTGATACGGAT
>CAZTME010000061.1:0-7146 GCA_964614795.1 uncultured Pseudomonadales bacterium
ACTGGGTGATGAAGACACAATAACCCCAATATCGACTACAAAAAAGATAATCAACCAGGTATCGCTTTAGAAGAAATTGTCGAGATCATGTCACATGTCATTGATAAATGAGTACTGAATTTTCAGCTATTTGGAGTGGGAAGCAATAATTTGTGCTCTTCGGTGACGGCGTATCCAATTGGTATTGACCTGACAGATCTGCGAAAGAAAGCTCGAAAGGCAATTGGATCCCATGGTGATGATTTCACTTCAATCTTACCAGTGTATGAAAAGGTAGGCTGGATCAATTTCATGCGTTATCGAGCAAAACCAAAACCTGAGCTGCTTAATTACTTGCGCTCACTGGTAGATACCGACTTTGGCCGAATTCAAGTTCGATCCATTGAGCTGTACAAAAATAACAGTCGAACCCTCAACCTAGAGCGGTGCAAATTGCTGTTTACAATGTAATTTTCTAGATCGCACTTGAATTTGAAAAGGTAGGATAAGAAAATCTGGCCCAGATTATTTGACGATCGACTGTAGATCAATTACCTCCAGCCCTGGCAAAGTATCAAAATCAGCGGTGTTTGCTGTTACAATTTTGGATATTCCGTTACTTTTCATTGTTGCGACTAGATGCAGATCAAAAATATGTTGTGATGATTTTTCATCCCAATAGGAAACCAGGTGAGTTAGTTCATCTGGAGTTGTGGCGTTTGGAGTAATAATAGAAAAAATGCCACTTTTTACATACTTTCGTACCTCGCTGAGCGCGCGATCTCTAGTTAACGGTACGGGAACTCTTTTTGGGTTGGTAATAATTGAGAGAAATTCAATGATGTTTTGAATACTTAAGGCTGCTTGAATTTCTCCATCAATAGCCTGTCGATGTATTTCAATCGAATGCTCATACCATGCGCAATCGGCGTCTTGGGCATAAATCAACACGTTGCTATCAAACAATACCCTCTTCGATTTCGTCATAAATTTCTTTGCGACTAAGATTTCCCTTAATACCGCCTAGATGATAGCCACCAAATCTTACTTTTTTCGTAGACTTTTTCTTCTGTTTGGGTTTTTCCTGAAGGAATTTTGTCAAACTCTTTTCAACAATTTCCTTAAATGTCAGGTCATCTTGAACCATTTTAAGCTTTACATTTCTGTACAGTTCTGGGTCGATTTGCACAGTGGTGCGAACGAGTTGTGTTTGCATACATACATATTTACATAAATATGCTTTATTGTCAATAGGACAGCGGATGATCGCCAAGCGTAAGTCAGCTCATGGCATACACTTGTTGCATCGGGGGTTTTTAAACAAAGAGAAAAAAATATAATAGACTTGTCGCACAATAGGAACATGAGTTAATTTGCTATAGATTTTGGAACATTTTCAAGGCGCTTGCGACTGATAGTAGCCTGTGCTACTTGATGGAGCAAGCAACACAGGAAAATGACCAAAAGATGAGCAAAGGAACCGTGTTGTTATTATGCGACAACTCTATTGCAACGGGAAAGCAATTGTCTTACCAAAACAGTCTGCTTACGATTTCTTAGCCTTGGGGGCACCAACAACCTTGATGAATTCATCAGAATCTAAGGATTCTATTTCCAACAATTTTTCGGAAACGGCAATCATTTCTTTTTTATAATCTTCAATCAACTGAGTTGCTCTAGCAACACCGGCATCGACAAACTTTTTCACTTCTACATCGACTTTTTCTTGCATCGTATCCGAAACTTTTATTGCCTCACCATAAGCTCTGCTATAGGCTGTTTCATATTGCGGAGCAAAATTCATCGCTCCCAACTCACTCATGCCATACTCTGTGACCATGGCTCGGGCAATGGCCGTTGCTCTCTCAATATCGGAACTGGCGCCGGCAGTCAATTCATTAAAAAATAGTTTTTCTGCTACTCGGCCACCCATGAGCACGGCAATCTCGTCAATTAATTCGGACTTGGTGGTTTGCAACTTATCTTTTTCCGGAGGAGTTAAGGTAAAACCTAACGCGCGACCACGTGAGACGATAGAAATGCGATGCACGGGATCTGCATAGGGTGAAAAATGAGCCACTACAGCATGACCGGCTTCATGATAGGCGGTCATTTTACGCTCGACTTCGTCCTGGAGCCTGCGCTTGCTTGGTCCAAGCTTCACTTTTAAAGAAGCTTCTTCAATATCTTCCATGGTAATTGCATCACGAGATTCTCTGGCCACAGCAATAGCGGCTTCGTTAAGCATATTTTCCAGATCCGCACCGGAAAAACCAACCGTGCGTTTGGCTACTTTTTCCCAATTCACATCTTTAGCAAAAGGCTTTTTACTGGCGTGAATGGAAAGAATATATTTGCGCTCTTCCAAATCCGGCAAACTGACAGTAACTCGACGGTCAAAACGTCCGGGACGCACCAAAGCGGGATCCAACATATCACCTCGATTGGTGGCGGCCATGACAATCACATTGTCATTTTGAGTAAAGCCGTCCATTTCAACCAAGATTTGATTTAAGGTTTGTTCTCTTTCGTCATGGCCGCCCATACTCCCCTGGCCACGAATTCTGCCAATTGCATCGATTTCATCAATAAAAATAATTGAAGGAGCAATTTTTTTAGCGGTTTGGAAAAGGTCGCGCGCGCGGGAGGCGCCCACACCCACCAACATTTCCATAAACTCACTGCCGGCAATAGATAAAAACTGAACATTGGCTTCACCCGCCACCGCGCGCGCGAGCAAAGTCTTTCCGGTTCCCGAAGGACCCACCAACAACACTCCCTTTGGCGTCCTTGCTCCAACTTTCGTATATTTTTTTGGATGCTTCAAGAAATCCACAATTTCTTCCAACTCTTTTTTCGCCTCATCCATTCCACCCACATCTTTAAATGACACATTTTGTTTTCCCTTCACAAATAACTTAGCTTTACTTCGACCAATACCCATCATCACATCTTGACCACCTCTCATTTGTCTAAACAAGAAAAATAAAATGCCAACAATCAAAATAATTGGAATCAAAGCTAAAAATAACTCCCAAAGCAAATCACCCATGCTGGGTGGTTTCACATCCACCTTCACATCGGTTAAGTCAATTTCCGCAGAATTCAAAACATCTAAAGCCTGTTGGCCTTGTTCTTTAACCGCAATTTTACTGCCAGCATCCTTATAAATTGCTTTTAACTCATTGCCTCTCACTTCCAAAACTTCCACTTTTTCTTCTCGAATATCTCTCACCAACTCACTTAAAGTGATTTTGTTGCTTTGACTTTGAACCGCCAAACTAATAAAGAATGGCAGAAATAACAATCCAATGAGCAAATAAACTATACCTTTGGAAAATAACCACTGTGTATCAATCTTAAATTCATACATTTTTGTTTGAGGATTTTTGCCATTTTTGGCCGAAGTGTTTGGTTTTTCAATTTTTTCCTGAGAATTTTCCCCCACTTGATCGTTTTTTTTCACTTCTTGGGCACCAGCTTCCGTGACAGATTTAACATCTGCTTGATCGGTTTTATTTTGTTGTGAAGTTTTGGAATTTTTTGCCATAAACGCTATAAATTGTTTTATTTTTGCCACTCATTTCTGCTTCAATTTTGAAGAGTTGTTGGTGTTTGATTAACCTTTTTTCTAAAATTGAACATTTTTGAGCAGATTTAATAGACTTGTCGCACAATAACAGTACGATTTCTTTGCTCTCACCTTTTTCTGATGCGACAAGTGTACTATTCTATCACATCATTACCAGATAAACTCAACGAACTTGAGCACCCACTGCGCATTCTTGTGCAGGCGTGAGCAAAACCGGTTTTTCCTCTCCGGCGGCTAAAATCATTCCCTGACTTTTTACACCTCGAAGAACTCGCGGTTCTAAATTTGCTAAATAAATAACGTTTTTTCCTAATAAATCGTCTGGCTCAAACCAAGGTCTAATACCGGAAACTACGGTCCTTTCGCCCAAACCACCTTCATCCAAGTGACCGACATCAAGCGTAAGTTCATACAAACGATCAGCGTTTTCTACAATACTAACAGCAATAATTCTTGCCACTCTTAAATCTAAGCTGGCAAAAGTTTCATAGGAAATATCCGGCATGTTTTCTTTCTAATTTAATTACTGACAACACTTATTAGATTTGTCACGCAATAAAAAACACAGTTGCCTTCTGTATTATTTATTATTTTCCTCTGTTGTTTACTCCATACGATAACTTTAACTACCATTAATCACAGTACTTAAAATATTCCACAATTTTAATCAGATTGTTAATAGACTTGTCGCACAATAACAAAACGGTTCCTTTGTCTATCTTTTGGCCATTTTCTGTGTTGCTTGCTCCATCAAGTAGTACGGGCTACTATCAGTCGCAAGCGCCTTAAAAATGAGCAAAAATCTATATTAAATTAACTCATGTTCTTATTGCGCGACAAGTCTTATATTTTATTGTCCTAAAAGGCTGTTCCACATCCGGCTATTCACTAACTCTTGTTTCTTTTTGCGCATCTAATCTAGAGTAGCAAACTGAAACTAACTCACACCTTCTATAGTGTTCACAAAACAAAATTACACTTTTCTATCGGATTCTTCATCTGGTTTAGAATCAGCTTAATCTGACATTCGGTTTTGACAGAGCAATATGAAGCATGTATTTTAACATTAACTCCAATTGAAAACCAAATTAAAAAACCTAACTCAATCCAAACGCCTGCTTGACTTCTTGTAAAGTTTTATTGGCAACCATTCTGGCTTTGCTTGCGCCTTCTTCAATCAGTGTTTCCAAATAGTCCGGTTTTTCCAATAAAGCTTGCCTTTTTTCCTGAAAAGGTTGCAATTGCCTAAAAATTTCTTCAGCCAATTGAGCTTTTACTTCTCCATAGCGAATTCCTTTGCCCTGATAATCGTTGTCTAATTGCTCTCTTACATTTTGACCTAAGTACATTTCAACAAAACTCAAGAGATTGCCCACGCCAACAGAAATCTCTCCCGATTGATCTTGATAAATTTTTTCTTCAATTTTTTTGCCCGCCCGCTCTTTTTCAATAAACTTGATTGTGCCTTTGCCACTATCTGTGGGCGCAGATTGCAATCTTTTCTTAATTTGCTCCAAATTGTCGGTTAAAGCAATGTAACTGCCTTCCACCGATTTGCTCATTTTCCCCTGCCCTTTGAGTGAAGGCACATACTCCCCTTGAGTGGCAAAGCGTTGCGGTTCGGGCAGAGTCAGACCGTATACTTCATTAATTTTTCTGGCAATTTCTCTGGCAATTTCCAAATGTGGTTCTTGATCAATTCCCACGGGCACTAGATTAGCTTTGTAGACCAAAATGTCGGCCGCCATTAAAATTGGATATTGAAGTAAAGCCATAGTGGATTGATCGGGATGTTGCGCGATTTTTTCTTTGAAGGTTGGCAAGTGTTGCATGCGAGCAATGGAAACTTGAGAAGCAAACAAAAAAGCCAACTCAAAGTGAGCGCTCACCATAGATTGTAAAAAAAGCACAGATTTTTCGGGATCAATCCCGGCTGCCAAATAATCTAGAAACACTTCTCGCCGATGCTCTTTAAGTTCTTGAGGATTGAAGGGCGTCGTTACCGAATGAGCGTCCGCCACCATAAAAAAACAATCAATGTCACTTCTTTCTTGCAAGGCAAGCATGCCTTTCACTGCTCCCAAGTAATTGCCCAAATGCAAACGTCCGGTGGCTCTAATTCCGGAAAGCACAATATTTTTTTGTGACATAAAGTATTTTTTCTAATTACAATTTTAAATTATTGACTGCTTTTTGGCTTGAAGTTTTTGAAGTTCTTCAGATATTTTTGCCTAATTCCAGAAAAAATTGCTGGAATAAGCAGAAACTAAATTAAACTTATCGGCAGAAGTAGTATAGCAGGCTTAAATAGGGATGCTAATTATGATATATAGATGAAATTCTATTCAGGAAGTCTGAGTCAAAAAAACTATCATTCTCAAATTACCTGCCATTTTCTTCTTGTTTTCACATCTTCCAAAACCATTTTTAAATGCTCTTGAACTAAATAATTGCGAATTTGGCCGGCAACAAATAAATAAACATCTTTTAAAATAGGATGAAGTGATGCTTGGAATTCCAAAGCATTAGCAATTTTCCAGAAGGGGTGATCAACGCAATTTGCTTTTAATACATTTCGAGATTTTTGATTATTTGCTAATTCTTTGAAACATGATTGTAATTTTTCTTTAACACATTTTTGCCAAGCCGATACTTCATCAGTAGAGGAGTGGACTTGAGATGGATTCTGCAAAAATTCAAAAAGAAAAAGTTTTAAATTAGGATAATCTTTCAACAACTCTTCAAGATTTGCTCCAAATGAAGAACATTTTTTTCCGGATTAGGCATGATAATGGAGAAATAATTTTTACAACTCACCAATTTGAATGGTTGGCTCTTTAACCGGCTCATCAATCAACTTAAGGTATTTTTCGGTGGTGGTAATTCTTTTATGACCCACCAATTGGGAAACATAAACCAATGGCGTGCCGGCTTTTAATTGTTCAACAATAAAAGTGTGGCGCAAATCATTAACTTTAGCACCAAAAATTCCAGCCAGCCTAAAATAGCGATCCACAGCCGTGCGAATATTTCTGACTAAAAATGGCCTACAAGTTTTGGTTAAGAAAAGCACATTTTCTTTGGTGCGAGGTCTCACACGCAAATAATCAAGCAAAGCGGCTTTAGCCGCCGAGTTCATGGGCACTCTTCGACCGGGGCGACTGTCTTGAGGCTGAATTTCAATCACATTTTTTTCAAAATTCAAGTCATCCACAGAAAGATTGGCCAACTCACTAATCCTCATACCTGTTTGCAACAAAATTTCAATAATTGCATACATGCGCAAATCCATTCGAGCTACATCTCGCAGGGCTCGGTACTCCATTTTGGAAAGAACACGAGGTGGGGATTGATCAAACTTAGGATGAGAAACATGTTCGGCCGGATTTTGATCAATAAGGCCTTGTTCACTTAAAAATCGAAAGAAGGCTTTAATTGAATTAATTTTTCGAGATACCGATTTAGTGGTGTAGCGATTGCGTTTAAGAGTTTCTTGAAATTGAACAATATCTTGAATGTCGGCTTCTTTGACTGAAGATTTATTGGCTTTTTCCAATTCTTCTACAAACTGCTCA
>CAZTME010000062.1:0-7014 GCA_964614795.1 uncultured Pseudomonadales bacterium
TCGATTGGACCGGGGACGGCAAAGATGCTTCGGCCGTTGTCCAAAGCGTATTGGACCGTAATCATGGTGCCACTTTGCTCCGCCGCTTCTGTGACCACGATGGCTTGGCACATGCCGGCCACAATGGTGTTCCTGGCGGGAAATTGACCAGCAATGGCCGGGTGCCAAGGTGGATACTCAGTTAGCAGCGTACCTCCTTTAACCAACACTTCATCTAGCGCAGCCGCATGATCTTCCGGATAGCAATGATTAAAACCATAACCTAAAACCGCTACAGTTTGCCCACCGGCGTTCAAACAAGCCAAATGAGCTGTTGTATCCACCCCATACATCAAGCCGGAAACAACAATTGCTCCCAGTTGCGCTAGCTCACCGGCAATTTTTTTAGTCACCATTTCTCCGTAACTAGTCATATTGCGCGCGCCAACTATGCCAATAACAATCGCTTCCTGCCAATCCAAACTACTTCCGCGAGCATAAAGAAATGCCGGCGGGTTATCACTATGTCGCAACAATGGAGGATACTCTAAATCATGAAACCAAATTAAGCGAATATCCCGAAACTGAGCTAGAGCATGAATTAATAACTTTTTTTGTTCGGAAAAAGACTTAATGACTGTTTCATACTGCTTTTGCGATAGTAGTTTTTCAGCAATCAAACTAGCATGCAGACCCAAAATAGCTTCTGGTTTTATTTGCCTATTCTGCCAAGCTTGATACAAGCGAAAAACAGTAGTTCGTCCCAAAGAAGGCAAACTCCGTAAAACTTGAAAAACTTGCAAGCAATCGAGATCTTGTTGATTCATGATTTTTATTGATTAATTTAAGATATCAATCACATGATATTATCAATACGTATGAAAAACTGTAAAAATTTTTATCACTTAGTCGCACAACAATTAGCGATTACAGAGGTAAGATGCATGCATTTTTGAGAGGCTTAGATTGGAGGGTTGGATGGCCAGCTGATAATTCTGCCAATGCATTAATTTTGCCACTCTTAAAAGATGGTATTATTGCTTTGGAGAATTAGATGACGAGCTGATAATTGAGCGCTAACTTGATATGAAAAATTTTAAAAAAACAACTAAGGACTATTTTATATATTTTATTCTTGAATACTTTCGATTTTTGGCAAAGCTACAACTTTTGAAAAATCGTCCAACAATTATTGGCATAACCGGCAGTGCTGGCAAAACTAGCACCATGGAGGCGGTAGCTAGCGTCTTAAAAGATGGAAAAAGCATAAAAGTTAGTCGAAAAGCCAACTCGCAATCCGGTATTTCTCTGGATATTTTGAGCATCAAACCACGTGATTTCTCACCGGCAGATTGGTTGAGAATGAGCCTGCTTGCTCCCTATAAGGTGCTCACTCATTGGGAGAAATTCAAAATTTACGTTGCCGAAATGGGGATTGATGGAGCAACTAAACCTGCCAATATGGAGTACTTATTGTCAATTATCAGACCCAATATTGGTATTTACACCAGTCAATCCACAGTACATGCGCAAGCGTTTGATGAAGTTATTGATGGCTGGCTGAAGGACAAAAATGCCATCTCTGCTGAAGTTTTAGAGGTGGCAAAAAAGGCTTTTGATATTAAGAAATTGGGTTCTGATGAATTGCGAAAGTTATCCAGAAGTGATTTGGCCAGATTAGCGATTGGTTTGGAAAAGAGCAAGTTGCTAATGAGTTTGAAAGATTACGAATTGGCTGTTTTTGATGGGGATGATGAGTTGGTGAGAGCGCTTGGCGCGCGCGCCAGGGCAAAGAAACTAACTTTTGGGGGAAATGCAGATAATGATGTGATCGTCAAATTTATAGAGTGGCAAGCGCGCGCCACAGTATTCCAAGTTGAAATTAATTCCAAAAGCAGTTTGATCACTCAAGCCATTAATACTCAATCCTCCTTCCTAACAATCAATAATTATTGGCTGCCCAAACATTTTGCCAAAACCTTTGGCGCGGCCGTGGCGGTTGGCCAAGCCTTGGGGCTCGATCTAGCCACCTGCTGCAAAAGAATTGAAAACCACTTTACCCTCCCCCCCGGCCGCGCCGCCCTCATTTCCGGCCTTCGCAACTCTCTCATCATTGATAGTTCCTACAACGCTTCCACTCAATCTATGCTGGACATGCTCAACATGATTCAAGAAATTAAAAACTCGAAAAATGGCAAATCTATCAATCGCATCATTGGACTACTGGGCGACATGCGAGAAATTGGCAAATCCAGCCAAGCAGAGCACCAAAAAATTGCCCAATTAGCCACTCAAGTTCTGGATCAAGCTGTATTAGTTGGACCAATCATGTCGCAAACTGTCGCACCAATCCTACAAAAACATCACATTTCCACTCAGACCTTTCTCTCTTCTTCTCAAGCTGGGGATTACTTGGCGCAAATACTTCAATCACAGGACTTAATTTTAGTCAAAGGTTCGCAGAACACCATCTTTCTGGAAAACGCCATCAAAAAAATCATGCAGGATCCTACTCAAGCTCCCACCCTCCTCTGCAGGCAGGAACACTATTGGAACAAACTCAATCCGGAAAAAAAGTAAACCCCGGTTATTTGCACAACTTGAATTCATTCTCAATCAGATGAAAAATAGTCGCAAACCATCAAATACTTGGACTCCACTATTCTTAGCTACTGACAGCCGCTCGATCACCCGTAAACTTGACCACACCAAAAAGAAGGCATCATTATCAGTTGTCTGCTGATGAAATTATTCTTCTTCGAATTGACATGAACAAGCATTAACGAGTTCAATACAAAGGCCATAACTGTAGTCTATTATAGTTTACATCAAGCGATGGTTAGAGCCACACTCATCGAAGGTGATAGCGATTTTAAAAGGGTCGGATTACCAAGATTTGAAGAAGTATTTAATATTCACATCATGACCATAGAAGAAATTCAAACTGCATTATCTTATATCAATTAAATTATTAATCGATTTATAGATGACTTGCTCAATGAAGTCATAGTTGCAACATGGTCATGACGAAATACCTTTTTTTGCTCGCATTAGAGCAATTTTAATTAGAATCACATTTTGCTCAAAATCTACAAGTTTTTTTCTTATGTTTTCAATCTTCGTTCTTTCCGCCTCATCTTTAGCCACAACTTTCGCCAACTCTAGTTCTTCAACCAAAGGAGTGACAATTTGCAAAATAGACTCTATTTCTGTTGAAAATAATTGAAAAAGTCCCTGATAATTCATGTCTAGCCACTTGCTTAGCTCTGTTCGTAACCGAGTAAAAAAGTCATCTAAGTCAGATCTTTTGATATCAACTTGTGAATGATGATTATCATTTTCCAATTTCAATTTTGACAAAACAATAGTGCCTATAGAAAGAATTTCACTGGGAAAAGAAGGTGGGTTCTTCAGGATAGATATATTCAAGGGATATAAACCTAATTCTATTTTAAAAGGTGAAACTGGTGAAGTAAATTCTTTAATTTGGTCAAGAACATACTGCAAATGCATTACATAAACTCTTAGGTGCTTAAAGACTGGAAGATTCAGCTCATCAATGTATCTCTCAAAAAACTGCCGTTTATTGGGATGATCAGGATAATCAAGCAAGTAATGACTCCATTGTTCAATTATTTTATTGACTGTTTCTGCATCCATTTCTCTCAAGCTAGTGATTGATTGAACTGGGCATAATTCTTCTGGCAGATTATCTCTATTAATAATTTCTTTCCAAAGTAGATTATGATTCGGATGTGAAAGCGGTGTAGAATATTGAATCAAAGAATCAACTTGCCTTAGTGCCTGATTAATTCTCCCTTGAACACTCATCACTATTTCCTCTCTTACCGCAGCTAATTGCGCAGTTTTTTCTTCAGCAGCCTGAGATGTTGCTCGTCTTTGATGTTCTCGATAACCCTTTGATCTCCTAATATATTCTGGCACATCCTCGCCAGTTTGAGCTTGCATCGTGACTGATACTGGGTCTTTAAGAAGTTTCTTCAATTCCGCATCAATATCCCCCAAGATCTTCATTAACTCTCTAGCTGGCAAGCTTGCATAATATTCCGCCACCTCCTTTTGCTCAGGAGATGGGTGACCCGCTACTTGCCCATCAGCAGTAGTTTGTTGAGCGGGAATTATTGTTCTTATGGTCTCCGCCAAAGCTTGCCAAAATGCTAAAGCTTCTTTAATAATTCTTTTATTCTTTTCTGCTTCAGGATTGCGTTGTCGTTCAAATCCAGCTGGAGCTTCACGCACTTCGCCTTCAGGTGTAGTTGATTGACTTTCAGTTGTCATTTCACCATCCATTCTACAATCTTTTTGGCAATTGGTGCTGCATCACGCGAACCCTCTCTGTATGGGGAAGCTTCATCGCTTTCAACCAAAACAGCGATCGCTAAAGTTTCTGGAAAACCACTAGTTCGCACTTTTTCCAACCAAACTTGATTATCCAAGTATTGATTGATGACGTTTGGCACCAACTCAGCCGATTTACTAGCTTCTTTCGTCCTTGAATCAGCAAGAGTCGTTTGATCTGTCAATTCTTCTACTGGCTTCAAAGTTGAATCAGCCAATTTTTCTCGCAACATTGCGCCCACTCCAATACCCATGACAAACCAACCGTGAGTTTTTTTATAGCCACGTTCATCGGTACCTCCAAACTCTGCAGTTCCGGTCTTACAAGCAACCGCTCCATTGGCCAGTTGTTCTTTAAAAGATAAACCTTCTTGTCGCAACATGGTATTCCACTCAAAAAAAGGATAACCTGTTCCTCCGGCACTACAAGCATCCTCCATACCCGCTAAAACCAATTCCAAAGGTTTTTCTGGTACACCTAAATTTTCACAATTCAATCTTTCAGAATTCAATAGATGTAACTCACACTTTACACCACCATTCAACAATGTTTGAGTCAACTGTGCCGCTTGCACCGGTGTAATTAACAAATCTCCCTGACCAATTCCATAGTGATAAGTATTACCCAAAAACCACCTTTCACCTTTAACCGATTCTTTCCACTGCGGATCCGGCACCAAACCACCCACTTCTCCAGCTAAACCCAACCCCAGTGGTTTACCCAACCCAACTACTCTGGCCATATTGGCGATAGCTTGAGGACCCGTCATTTCCGCAATTTTGTAAAAATAAATATCATTACTCCTGGCAATGGCTTTTCGCAATCTAATTGGTCCTTCCGTCCTACCATATTGAGTAAAATACCAATTGGCATAAGAAAACTCCCCCACCTTCAAAACACCTTCATCGAGAACTTCGGTTGCTTCGGTCACATTACCGGAATGCAGGGCGGCCAAAGCAGTGACCAGTTTAAAAATTGAGCCCGGCGGATAAGCGCCACTTATAGCTCTGTTAAAAAACATTTTATCTGAACTATTCAACATACTATTAACTTTTTCTTTACGCTCCTTTTCTAAAACTGGATCGGCAAACTGCATGCCAATCAAATTATTGTCAAATGCGGGCTTGGAGACCAAAGCCAAAATCGCACCGGTTTTGACATCTGCAATCACCACCGAACCTTTATTGTCACCTAAAGCTTCATAAGCCACTGCAGATAAATATGGATCAATGGTTGTTTGAATTACTGCCGAAGTTTGATCTTCCGGAAAAGAAATCAATCTTTGTTTTTCTCCTCTGGCGGTTACTTCATAAGTTGCGCTTGTTTTTGCCATTCGCAGTTGCTTATCTAAAGTTTTTTCCAAACCTTGTTTACCAACAAAATCCGTGGCTGATAAATCTCTGTCCTGTTTTAAATCTTCCGCCGAAACACCACCCACATAACCCATTAGTGGAGATAAAGCTTCTCCCAAAGGATACCAACGCCTAACCGTGGTAACCAATGATGCCGGGGAGGTTGCCATTAGTTGTTTACCTTCCTCCGGAGAAATTAAAGTCGTTTCGCCAAACAAAGCTTTTTCATCTTTTAACTGCCAGTACTGTGAGGCATTAACCACCAGTGGTGAGTTATAGCGATCGGTTATTACTCCTCTACCTCTGGGAATACGACTGGCAAAAGCGCGATTTTCCTGAGCTCTCGCTGACCACAAATCATGAGAAAAAAGCTGAAGATCCAACAATCTTGCCAGCAAAGCAAGACCTGCCACCAACATTAGCCAAATGAAAAATAAATGCTTGCCAGAGATTTGCATAACTAATTTTTAAATTGCGTCATTATGACACTATTTTTGGGATAGTGATTAATTAAATAATGCAACCACCAAACAATCATTCCTTGTGCTAACCACCACAAAAAAATACCCAAAGTCCAATCTAATCCTGCTACCGAAGCAATCATAATACTCATCAATCCCGCCGTGCCTATTCCTCGCCATTTGGCTAAAGGTAAAATATAAATCCATGCTTGATAAATCCATAATCCAAATAAAATGAGAAAAATTCCCCAAGGCACCCAAATTCCCCATGCAATTGACCAAACCAGGGCAATCATACTACTCCAAATAACTTTGGCAGACCAGGATTCATTTCTTAACCACATCACAAGCAAATAACAAGCCAGCCAAACCGGACCAACAACGCTTAACCACAAACCGGAAACAATCACTACTAACAAACGAATTAAAGTGGCGACGATTTGTCTTAAACGCATACATTAAAAAAATAATATTTCTACTATGCCGGTTTCGTAAAATGAAACTAATTGAGTGAGCAAAACATATGGTTTGCCATTTTCATAAAGTACGCCGGATTCTGTGATGCCCACAAATAAATGAGCCGGCACTCCAGGTTGACCCGCGGTTTTAACTCTTTGTCCGGGCTGAATGACCACGTCTGGCGGCAATTCTGTCACTACTAATTTGCCATTGAGTAATTTTGTTACTCCCAAATTTTTTTCATCGCCGATACTCACCACGACAGAAAAATCATCATCTTGAGTCAATAAATCTATATTTGCCAAATTGCCTTCTCTACTGGCAACTTTTCCCAGCAACACGTCCTTATACATGACCAATGAGCCAGGTTGCACAGTTGAATCATTGGGAGAAAGCCAAACTG
>CAZTME010000063.1:0-7009 GCA_964614795.1 uncultured Pseudomonadales bacterium
AGCAAGCCATACCCAGCATAGGACAACAGTTGCGGCCAATATAAAATCGTCACCCTAATTTCCTCACTTTCCCTATCTGCAGCATTTGCTTGAGTGGCAGAAGCTACATTACCAGGAATAATCCACCCATTCGCCCAACCGTTATACTTGACATGCTCAAACCGCTCCCAAAACCGCCAGCCAGAAAAAGCAACCCAGCCGGGGTCGTGGGATTGGTCGTTAGTGATCAACAGATCATTTGATTGTAAAGTATTAACGTTGTATCTATGTAGAAAAAATGAATTATCAACATTTTCTACTAGAACTTTTGTTGGATTACTTGGTATAAAATTTAGAGCGAGTAATTGTTTAACAGGAACAGTTATTAAAATTATGTCTTTTAGAAGGTACGAAGAATTTTCATAAAATGAGGGATTTTCAAGAACTAATTGATAACCTTTATTATTTTCTTTTCCTGGATAAATGATTAATTTCGTTTCAAAATTTTCAGACTTTATTCTGCTGATTTTTTGCTCTATCATTGGATAATCATTTGATAAATCTTTAACAATGATTTTTGGTGTCACTGTAGATTGAATTGTTCCTGTTACAATCAGTAATTTTCCTATGTCATTAGCTGTATTTTGTGCATACAAATAAACACACGATTGTGACCTGTTTTTTGAAACTATTTTAATTCCTGTAGCTTCAAAACTGTGAGTTACTTCGCCTTTTTGACCAAGAGAACAGTTAATTAAATCTGCCTTTTGATAAATTTCTGCACTAGTTGCAGAGTATTCCTGCTTGGGCCATTTTATCAGTATTTTATGATAGCCAGATTTAAGAATTACTAAGTCATTCTTAATTAATGCGATGTTTGGAAATTTAAATACCGCGTCATTAGCTTTATTTATTCTAGTGTCATTTTGATCAGCAACAATTTGTACAGTAATATCTTCGCTAAATGGAAGAGTTAATTCGCCCAAATGAATGATTTCTTCCAAATAAAGTTCATGATTTGAAATATCAAAAATTTGCTCATTTATTCTCACTTTTGAAATATCAACAAGATCTTTTGATAATTCAAGCTCAATATCGCTAAAGCTCAAATAGATTGTTTCATCTATACTTATTGTTGGTAAGATAGGTTTTAAGATTAAATTATTTTTATTTTGATTAAAATATAAATTAAATGCCAATCTTTCTCCATTTTTTGGCATAAATTTTGTGAGATCTAAAAAATAATCATCCTTAAGTTCAAATTCTTTTTCTAAGAAAATCTCAGAACTACTTTGTGAAAGATAATTATCATTATTATTGTGAAAAATACTTGAAAATATGTTAAATACTGCATTGTGTTTAGTACTGAGAAAATAATTTGTCCGTTGATAATAAGGATCAATAGTGTGTCTAAGAAAATCTGAATCTTTTACAGCCTCAGCTGTGATTGATGCTTTGGGAGAAGATTCCTTAGCTTTCAAATAAACCTGTAGAAAATTTCCTTCATAAAATTGATTAAACCTTTTATCGTTGCTAATTAGTCTTAACAAATTTTGTTCAGCAAATAAATTTTTATCTAATCCTGGTAAGAAAATTGATTCATCATAAATAATCGCATCTATTTGGTATTTATCAACAAGTTGAGAAAATAATTCCGAATCTTCGTTGTAGATGGCTCGCACCATCTCTTTACGATAAGATTCGTTGTATGGGCTCCACACGTCAAATGATCTTGAAAGAAATGACTGTGGAGTCATGTACCACCAAAAGCCCGATCCGGTGTAACCATCACCAGCTTCGCTCCATTTGTGCATATCCCACCCCGTGTTGGTATATATTGGAAAAAGGGCTATCCGCATTGAATGGTCAAGTTTGTTTAATTTTTCACTTACTTCAATATATTCTGTTGGCAGTTCTAACCTGGCTCCTTTGTAAAAGAAATTTCCTCTCCAAATTGGAATTGAATTAAGTATTATCAAAAACAAAAATAATATAAAAATTAGAAAACTTTTCTTTGTATTTCTTTTGAATTTATTATTTACAGAAAAAATTAATACAATCATGCTAGTTAAACCAAAAGCTAAGCCTAATGCATACGCCATTGATATTTTGCTGTATGGAATTCGAAATGCTTGATTGAGTACGGGTATTTGATGAATAAAAGAATTAAACCAAGAAAATGGAAGTGTGTTGGTAGTCAAAAGTGTCAAGGATGCAAAACCAATTATGCTAAAAGCAAAATAGTTCTTTCTATAAAATAAAAATTGAATAGTGGAATATGTTAAGCCAATAATACATAAAAAAATTAACAAAGATTGTGAAACCTGCACGCTAAAATTGTTTAGATGATTAATCCAAGGTTGAAAAATTGGTTGATAATTCTCTTTATTAGTTTCTAACTCAAACCTAGGCTGATCATAAGAGTCAAAAAGAAAACCAATATTGAACAAACTTTTTGATAATTGCCCATAATACTTATTTCTTTCAATATAATCCTGAGTTGTATTTTGATTTAATTGAGATTCAAGATAATAATCTTTTTGAGTGAATGTAAAATAAATAACATTGAATAGCCAATATGAATTAGCCAACAAGATCAGTATGATTATTACTATTGATTTTTTAAAATTTTCTTTCTTGTTTTGTTGAAATAGGGTATTAACTAATAATAGAGCAAAGGTAAAAAATAGATATGATATAAAAACAGGTGGAATAAAGCCAATAATTGAGAGAAAAAATTGTAAAATAAAAAACAATAACCAATGAATCTTTTTCGTTGTTTTGTTATTAATTAAGATAAATATATAAAGAAAAGACCATGGAAATAAACCAAAAGCTACAATAAATGGTTCTAGGAACACATAAAAATTCTGCACTGTTCCAACTGAGGACATGTAAAAAAAAGAACCTATTAAAGACGCTAGTGCAATTTGGGTGGAAGTGACATTCGTTTGATTTTTTGATGAAAATAGATATGAAAATAATTTGTAAGAGCCAACACCTCCCATAAGCAACATCAAAAAGGCAAAAATGTACCTGAGAGTTGATTGTGGAAAAAATAAAGAAAACAAATATTGAATCATTGCTTGCGGTAATTGCGCTAAATAGCCGTGTCCTCCATGTAATCCTAGGCCCTGAAATGATTGCCATGATTGAAACAATGATCTTTCAATCATTAATTTTGGATTAAAAGATGAATCCATTAAATCCCAGCTTAACAGCCACGTATTTGGAGTAAAATTACTAATGACAATGCTTGCCCAAAAAATTAGTAATGCAACGATTGCAAAAACATTAGTTAGCAAAGTCCGGGATTTTTTTTGCTCTAGCCATTGCATCATAATATTTCCATTGTAATATTTTATTTTGTTCATTTCTTAAATTAAATAAGATGTTGTATTCGAAATCTAATCTTGCAACAGCACTGCGTTTGTGAGCCAACGTCTTGCTGAATAATTTAACTTTGTTGTAATGATTCCTATCTTTGATTAATCTGGAAATTTTATCTTCAAAATCTATGATATTTCTATCAAATACCATAGAATTAATGTTTAAATTATTCTTTTTTGCAATAGTTTTGCAGTCATTCGAATTTAAATAAACGGCTAATTCTCGACTTAATAAAAATGGTTTGCAATGTGCTAACGTATGAGCCCATGACCCAGAAGCACCTAGTATCCCACTATATGGAAGTACTATTAAGTCTGCCGCGTTAAAATAAGCCGATACTTGTTTTTCTGGAATAAATCCTGTGATTTTCACATTCTCATTTTTTGAAGCAAATTCTTTCACTCTTAAATAATATTGTTCATAGTGCCGTTTCCCCTCTTGAGAGGGTGATTTTCCACCAGCTATGATTAATTTTGAATTTAGTAGATGTCCTTTTTTCTGTATTTTGTTAAATGATTTGATTAACCAATCTGCTCCTTTATATTTACTAACGAATCCAAAACTCATGATCATTATTTCATTCTGGCGCAATCCTAATTTTTTTCTGATAGATAACCTGGCATGATTATTAGATTTTTTTTGAAATACCCAATGCGGACTGACAAAAATTTTTGGTTTGTTAACATAACGAGAGATATTCTTAGCAATTTGTTCCTCAAGAACAATTAATCTAGAAACAAGAATACTAATTAGAAAATAATATGTTGGAATCAATAATTCTAAGACTTTTAAAATAATAGTGTTAATTCTTCTACCTAGATGATCCGCTAAAAAATTTACATTTGTGACAACATTGTGCAAATAAAACATCACTTTTTTTCTCATCATTCTTAGCATTAAGATTAATAAAGGAAGCTCAGCCATGAGTAATGGATTTCCACTGGTCAAATATTCAGAATGAATGTGAACAAGTTTGATTGAGGGAAATATAGACAACATTTTTATAATTTCATAAGGATGCATAAGAGAATAATTAAAGGATGGAATTATCAACAAATTACCATTTTCTTTTATCTCAATTTTTCTGTTGAATTCATTCTCAACAAGTAACACAACTTTTTGACTTTTTATATTGATTAGGGAATGAAGAAGATGAGCTGTATATGTAGCAACTCCATGATGAGAATGAGAAACACCATCAAAAGGGTATTTTGATATGACTAGCAAAGTACTAGGTTTATTGAACCTGCTAATTATATTTTTAGTTAATTTCATTATAGTCCTATAATATAATATTTAGTAAGTTTTGTCAACCTTATATTTATTAATATAAGATAAAAAAACCACTCAGAAGAGTGGTTTTTTTACACTTAAAAAATTGTTATTTCTAATTTGGAGGTGTGGGCGGTGCGTCATCGACTTTGGTCAATTTCCATATGGAGACTCTAATCAAATGTCCATTTTCACCAATTACCATTTGTAACACTTCTTGCCAAGTATCAACTACGAAGCTCTCATTCTCAATATCTACTTGGTAGCCAAAAGGAGCTTCTCCAGTTGGATCTTCTTGTGGAAGTTGGAAACTTCCGTCTAAAACCCAAGGCTCATTGCCATCCGCAAAACCGCTGGGAACCGATCCATAAGGCAATTCTCTCATGATTAAGGGCAGAAATAGGTCGTAATTCTCTTCAGTCTGTTCAGTATCTGGAACAAACCAAATTGTAAAATTTTGCGGTAATTCATCATTTCGGATAGAGTCAAGTAGTAGTGCCCATCTATCGAAAACAATCCTTTGACCTTCTCCTTGTTCATTATCAAACGTTATGACAAAATGGGAATTTCCACTTTCTGGTGCCGGACTTTGAGTTGGTAGTTCAATTTCATTCAGATTGATTGCCCAACCCACATTACCTTCAATCCAACCTGCTGGTGGTTCTTGAGAAGTGTTAGATGTTTCTACTATACGCCAAATGGTTGCTGAATCAACTTGAATAACATCGCCTTCTTCATTATAAGTTTGAAGTTCTTCAAGCACTCCTTGCCAATGATCAATTGGTAACTTTTCATTCTGAATATCAATGACGTATCTGACCATCGTTCCATTTGGATCATTTTGTCTAAAAGGATCTGAGTCTGGCAGTCTCGCTGTTCCAGATAATATCCATGGGATTTTTTCAGACCAACCCTCTGGTGGTTGCGCAATTTCTGTAATTGGATCAGGGTTTTCAACCTCGCCAAAACCAATCCAAATTGAAGAAGGTGTTAAACCGCCATTGGTTAGAGTAAGTACTATTGACCAGTGATTTCTAGCATCATGAACTTCTCCATTGATACTTACTTCATACCTTCTCCCACTATTAATAGGGGGTACCTCAAGTGGTAAACGTTTGCTACCGTCAAGAACAATGGGCTTACTGCCATCAAGCCATTCTTGTTCTATAAGAACTTCTTCAAAATCATGCTCTGCTATGATTCTGCGCACACTAATTCCAAAAGTTGTAGGATCCCTATAAAGAATATCTATATATTCCAGTACAGTTTCAACAGCGACCACTTCAGTTCCTCCTTCAATTAAAAATTTTGTAACTTCATAGCCAGTAGCTGGAGGATAAGCAACGGGATCTTCGTCCGTGGGAAAGTCTGGACATAATGTGGGCGCCATTGGCCAACTGCTTTTGCCAATTGCCCAGCCCTCCGGCATTACATCCCAAATTTGGTCTTCTTCAATGCCACATTCTGGAATTGCAATTTGCTCTGGGGAAGTTGGCTCTGATGTAGCTGATTCAGCAGTAGGTGCTTGTATGATAGTTGGAGCGCCTGCAAGTACTTTTGCTAAAAAGTAATCATCTTTCCAAATGATTGCAGCTGGCTCTCTTCCTACTTGAGAATGTGCATATTGCGATTCAACATTGTTTATTGCTGTTGTCATAAGTACCTTTCGTCATTCGTCATTCGTCTCATGTGATTAAGTAGTACACGTTCACGAATGAAAACAAAAGTTCAATAGTGTATTATATAGGATATATATTAATATGTCAAATATTATCATTAGCAGTGATAGTAATGAGCGAATTATTATGTTAAGATAGAGGCATAAATATGTCAGAAATTGATCAGAAAGCACCACCTCTAGAAGAGACAACGTCGCATGGAGAAGGACAACCAAGACGCAACGGTTTTATGGCGAGAATTTTAGCTGCGGCGGGGTTGGTGGCCGCACTGGTGTTTGCTGGAAATGCGCCGCGTGTTGAGCAGTCTTCACCTCGCCAGGAACGAGATCCTTCGCATGAGCGAGCAGGCAGTAGCGATACATTGATTTTAATGAACGTACTGTATCAAGATAAGCCATATCAAATTGCACTACCTCCAGATAAACTAGAGGTTCTAGCCAAGATTTTTAATGATGATGTCTCTGGAAGTGGCTGGCAAGTGGACACGCAAGCGCTGGCGTCACTGAGCACGCCGATGAATAAGGTGACGTTGCAGCATGGTGGAGAAATGTTGACGTTATATGCTCCACCTGAATTAGTACCTGCGGTCGGAGGTCTCATGGACGCGGAAACTTCAGGTACCGTTTGGAAAATGGAACCAAAAGGTGACGAGCAGCAGCAGTAAACGTTCGATTACTTGCTAATCTTCT
>CAZTME010000064.1:0-6890 GCA_964614795.1 uncultured Pseudomonadales bacterium
AATAGAAGGAACCCACCACACTGGCCTTATCTGAAATTCAGATGAACGAGTGTCGTGGGTTACCTCACCGGAATGTATGTGTAATATATGATTAGATGCACAAAAAACCCAGAGGCAAAAAGAATTGATCTATGATGAAATAATTTTTCTCCTGATGAAATAAAAAATCATTATACTGCCTAAATATATCTTGAAAAAAATGCAAGAATAAAATATGAGTTCAATTGTCAGTATTTGAAAATTGGGATGACAATAAGGGTATTATCTTTTTTTACTTCGATTTAACAACCAAATGAATACAGTCATCTTCCATAAACTTTTCAACAAAAACCAAAAAAATTTAAATGGTGATAAGACTATTTGTTGTTCGAAAGGAATGGGATCTGGCTCACCCTTAACCCATGTGGAAATTATCAACCAAGCATTTTCTTGATGTAGTTTAGTGGCAATGACATGCAATCTTCGTTTATTAACTGTTTTGATGAACTTGATGCTACCTTGTGGCTCAGTTTGTTCGTAGGTGTAGTCCGGAGAGTTAATACAGCTCAAAATCATTGAATGTGTAATTCTACGATCGGAAGCTCTTGTTTTTGCGTGATTGGTAAATATTATTTTCGTCATCAAGTCAATAAATTGAATAATTCCTTAACAGAAAGTAGAGTGGATTTTTCTTCACTGCGTTTTTTGACCTCAATTTTTTCCAAATTTCTTTGCGAAGTTACCAGTCGGTATGTGCAGCCGATCAAATCAGCGGTGGCAAATTTTTCACCCGCCGAAGCATCTCTATCATCCCACAGTACTTCTACACCTTTGGTAATTAGTTCCTCATATAGTTTTTTCGCAAAAATTTCACTGCCTTTTAAGGAAACGAGATGTACTTGAAAAGGTGAGATTGCTTCCGGCCAAATTAAACCTTTTTCGTCATGATGAAGTTCCGCCACTGCAGCCAAAGTTCGACCTATTCCAATGCCATAACAACCCATGTAGTAAGGCACTTGAGATCCATCTTGAGCGGTAAAAGATGCATTTTTCATTAAATTTGAGTAATGCAATCCTAATTGAAAAATATTGCCAACCTCAATACCTCTCTTCTCAACTAAAGGCAAACCATTTGGGGCGATAAAACCATCTTGCGCCATGGCAATATCACCTTCAATATCCGGTTGAAAATCTCGATCAATATTAATGTTTAAGGCATCTAGATTTTTTTGATTGGCGCCTCCGTAAAAATTTTTTACCGTACGCAGTGAGTTATCTGCAATAATTTTTACTTTATTTTTTAAGCCGACCGGAGAAATAAAGCCCGGCTCAGAACCTATGGCGCGAATTTGTTCAGGACTTGCCGGTTGAAGAGTGTACGCGCCTGAAACATGAAGTAATTTTGTTTCATTGACTTCAAGATCTCCACGAACAAGAGCTAAAATTAATTGACCTTTTTCATCTACAAACATCACATCTTTTAATTGTTGCCACATTGGTAAACCATGAATTTTTTGACCATCCTCCATAGTGGTGCCTCGTTCAACCTTGATTTCGGTATAAGGCTTTGATTCTTCGGATTGATTTTTAGCTGATAAAGAAAAAGTAGCCACATCTTCATGGGCGGAATAAGAGCCATCCGAAGTAACAAAAAATCTACCCTCACCTTGATCATGGATAACTTGAAATTCATGGCAGTATTCACCGCCAATATAACCATTGTCCGCCTCTACTTTATGTGTTTCCAAACCCACGCGTTTGAAAATCTTTGTGTACACTTCCGCCATTTTGTCGTATTCCAATTTAAACTGCTTCTCGTCCGTGCTAAATGAATAGGCGTCTTTCATCACGAACTCTCGAACTCTCAAAAGTCCGCCTCTGGCTCTGAGCTCATCTCTAAATTTGGTAGAAAATTGGTAAATGGTAAATGGTAAATCTTTGTAAGACAAATGGAACTTTCTGACCACATCAACCATCATTTCTTCTGCGGTTCCTCCCAGAGCAAATTTTGCTCCTCTTCTATCTGTTAAAGTGGTTAATTCAAAGCCGGCGGTGGTGGTGCGATTTGTCTCTTGCCATAACTCCAATGGGTGAAGTACGGGTGTGATCATTTCCTGAGCACCGGCTTTATCCATTTCTTCTTTAATAATTTGCTGAATTTTTTGATGCACTCTCCAACCCAGTGGTAAAAAGTAGTAGCGTCCAGCGGTAGATTCGGCAATAAATCCACCCTTAGTGAGTAATTGATGACTAATAAATGGAGAGTTAATGGTGGAAGACTTAGATGATTTGCCAAAAAAAGTTGAGTAACGCATGATGACTTTCTAATAATGATTTTTTATGATTATTTAATTTTTGTATTATACTGAATTATCAGGAAGTTTTTTATTTCAGAAAGTAGTATACAACAGCGAGAAAAAGAATGATCTTCTCAATCGATTTAGAACCACTCTTTCAAAACTTTTGCCAGTAATGGTGCGATGTTAATCGATTTAATATTTGCTGGTAGTTTGTGATGTTCGACCGAATTGGTAATGAAGATGGAATCTATAGCGCTGGTTGTTAATTTTTCCAAAGCATTTCCTACAAACAAGCCGTGAGTGGCAAAAAAATGAACTTGTTTCGCCCCTTCCTTTTTGAGTAATTCTGCTGATTCAGCAACAGTACTTCCCCCCATAATGATATCGTCATAAACAAAAACAGTTTTTCCGGTTACATCACCGTGTAAACCAACCGCGGATACTTCGCCGGTCTTAAGATTGCGATGCTTATCGATGTTAACTAAATTTAAACCAAGTTGCGTTGCAAATTGCCGAGCTCTTTTCAATCCGCCAAAATCGGGACTTGCTACGACGCCATTTCTAATCGATAGAGTATCTTTAACCAAATCAATAAATAAAGGCATAGCGGAAATATGTGTTGAGGGCACATCAAAAAAACCCGTGATACTAGAATTATGTAGGTCAAGTAAATGAACTCTTTTTAAGTGTGAATTAGATAGCAATGAAGCAATAACTTTGGCGGCTATCGGCTCACCTTCGCGAAAAACCTTATCTTGAAGTGAGTAGCCCATCCAGGGTATTACCAGATGAATATCTCTCGCTCCCAATCTTTCTAACGCATCAATTAGTAAAAGACATTCAATGATTTGTGTGTCCACTGGAAAAGAAAATGATTGTAATAAAACTATGTCTTGTCCATCCAGATGCTCTTGAATCCAAACTCTTTTTTCTCCATTACCAAAGCTGGATAATTCCACTTGAACCAAGGGGATATCCAGTTCATGAGCCAAAGCCTGAGCTAAGGATTGATTAGAAGAACCCGAGATTAATCTCATAAAAATGGGTGGGTATTTACTGAAATACTAAGTAAAATAATTGTATAACACTATTGAAAAATTTGTTAGCCCATTGTTCTTCTTCTATGTTCGTCTGAGTTGATTAACCCACACTTTTTGTATTTTTTGCCGGAACCGCAAGGACATAGATCGTTTCGACCAATTTTTTCAATTTTAGTACTGGGTAAGGGTTTGGAGCCACTTTTGGCGGCCGCCAAGGCGGCCGCCAAATCACCGGATGATCCTTTAGTAGTTTTTGGAGAGTTGTGAACACTGCCGGGAACTTTATCTCCGGGCAAAGTAGCATCGGCAATTTCTTTGACCAATGGTTCGTTAATATCTTCTTTTTGAGCCACTGCCATAGACAAAGGAATGGATTCTTGCTTCATTCCCATTAATTGGTCCCGATAAATTCTTTCCACCACCTGAGTTTCAATTGCCTTAATTAAATCTTCAAACATGGCAAAAGCCTCTTTTTTATATTCGGAAAGAACCGTGTTTTTATCTCCTCGCAACCAAATTCCTTCTCTCAAACTTTCCATTGCATCCAAATGATCCATCCATTTTTGATCCAAACTGGAAAGCACAATTAATCTTTCCAAAATGCTCATCGGTTTTTCACCCAACGACTTCACTTTTGATGCGTAGGCTTCATTGGCAATCTTTTGCAAGGTCAATTCAATTTCTTCTGCATCGCCAATTTTCTCTAATTTTTCAATCAAAGTTTGTTGTGATTTGTTATCGAAAGGAATAATTCTGCAAAATTCTTTGACGATATTGCCATATTCGGCAGTTGAGAAAGTCACTGGTGCGTTCAATGAAACAATGGAGCGAATTTCTTCATGAATCATGCGTTCAATGTCCGATCTTAAAGAACCTTGATTATCATCATTTTCATTTGTTGTTTCTTGAGAACCCAATTCCAAAAGTCTTCGACGACGTTTATACATAATTTCACGCTGCTTGTTCATCACATCATCAAATTCAACCAAGCGCTTTCTTTGATCAAAGAAAAATCCTTCGACTTTGACCTGTGCCGACTCAATAGCCTTGCTGATCATGGGATTTTCAATTGGCTGACTTTCATCAATTTGCAAAAAATTCATCACTTTGGCGATTTGTTCACCGCCAAAAACCCGCATCATGTCATCCTCTAAAGAAATGAAAAATTGAGATGATCCGGGGTCTCCTTGTCTACCGGCTCGACCCCTCAACTGATTATCAATTCTTCTCGATTCATGTCTTTCCGTGCCTAAAATGCATAAACCGCCCAATGAAGTGACTTCATGATGATTTTCTTCCCAGTTTTGCAATGCTTTTTGATAGGCAAAAAGATCGTATGAATCGGGATCAATGGAAGGAGGTAATCTTAATTTGTCAATTAGTTCGGCGTTGGTTTTAGTGACTCTTTTGCTGGATTTCTTACTTTCTTTAGCGGAAGTGTCCAGGCGAAAATCTTTTAATTCCGGTTTGGCTCCACCCAAAACTATATCGACTCCTCGACCGGCAATATTTGTGGCTACGGTGATTGCGCCTTTTCTACCGGCATCGGCAATAATGAAAGCTTCTTGTTCGTGGTTTTTAGCATTTAATACTTTATGAGCAATGTGCTTTCTTGAAAGGAAGCGAGAAACAATTTCATTGTGTTCTATTGATCTGGTACCAATAAGAATCGGTTGACCTGATTTGTTAATATTTTCCACTGCCGTTGCCAAAGCGGTATACTTGCCTGCAGTAGTTTTGTAAATCACATCCGCCTTATCTTGACGCTTTACCGAGACATTTGGTGGTACAACCAACACGTCGGTGGAATAAATTTTTCTAAATTCTTCACTTTCTGTGACCGCCGTACCGGTCATACCGGCCAGTTTTTCATATAATCTAAAATAATTTTGCAGTGAAACAGTGGCCAAAGTTCGAGATTCTTGTTGTATTGGAACATTTTCTTTAGCCTCAATGGCTTGATGCAAACCGTCCGAGTATCTTCGACCGTACATCAGCCTCCCTGTATGTTCATCCACAATCACCACCTGATTATCTCTGACAATGTATTCTTTATCACGAATGTAAAGAACTTTTGCTTTAAGTGCCGCTTCTACATGATGAATTGTTTCAAAACTCTCTTCATAGAGATTTTTGACGCCAATTTTTTGCTCGATTCTTTTAATTCCCAAATCTGTTAGCGTGGCCGTACGTTGTTTTTCATCCACCGAATAATCCGTGTCTCTCACCAAACTATTAACCATTTTGGCGTAATCATAGTATTTATTGGTTGGTTCGGCATCTGGAGCACTAATGATGAGTGGAGTTCTGGCTTCATCAATCAAGATTGAGTCCGCTTCGTCGACGATGGCAAAATGATGAGCATTCTCTTCTCTTTGTACCATTTGGGCCAATTCTTGGACCATGTTGTCTCTTAAATAATCAAAGCCATACTCATTATTGGTGCCATAAGTGATATCTGCGCTGTAGGCTTCTTTGCGAGTGATGGGTTGAAAATGTTCCAAGCGCTCATCTCCCCTTTCTTCGCTATCGTAATCCGGATTAAAAAGGGAAGATTTTTCGTGACTGATAACTGCAGTTGATAAACCTAAAAAGTGATAAATTGGTCCCATCCAGCCCGCGCCCAATTCGGATAAATAATCATTGGCTGTGACCAAATGCACGCCCTTACCGGTCAAAGCGTTTAAATAGATTGGTGCAGTGACAGTGAGTGTTTTTCCTTCACCGGTTTTTTGTTCGGTGATCATGCCTTCATGCAAACCAATGCCGGCAATCAATTGCACGTCATAATGCCTGAGTCCCAAAACTCTTTTGGAAACTTCTCTGACTGTGGCAAAAGCCTCGGGAAGAACCAAATTTAACGCTTCGGCTTCAGTTTTACCCTCTTTTTGTAGCTGAAGAATTTTTTTGCGTAAATTATTTGTTTGACCGGATAATTTTTCATCAGATAATCCGGCAATTTTCTTTTCCAAATCAGAAATTTGCAGTAATATTTTTTGATATTTTTTTAATTTTTTTTCGTTTTCATCAAAAAGTTGGGAGAAAAATTTTAGCATAGGAAGCCCTGATTATTACAGAGAAGCTACTTTTTTTCCAGTATCAAGATAAATAACTAGAGCCATTTTTCCAATGCTTTTGGCAAGGTGACTGTTCCATCCGCATTTTGATAATTTTCAATGATCGCGGCCAATAATCTTGGCGAGGCAGCCATTGTGTTGTTTAAAGTATAAACATATTTTTTACTACCATCTTTTGCTTGATAACGAATGTTTAATCTTCTGGCTTGAAAATCGTTGAAATAACTGGCGCTATGAGTTTCTCGATATTTTTCTTGAGCTGGAAACCATGTTTCAATGTCATATTTTTTTCTCTGCCCAGCCCCCATGTCTCCGGTGCACATTAATAAAACTTGATAGGGAAGTTCGAGAGATTGTAGTAGTTTTTCGCTAAAACCCACCATTTTTTCATGCCATTTTCTGGTTTCTTCTTCATCGGCGACTGTGTAAACCACTTGTTCAACTTTGGTAAATTGGTGCACACGAATTACGCCCGTCATGTCTTTGCCATGCGA
>CAZTME010000065.1:0-6760 GCA_964614795.1 uncultured Pseudomonadales bacterium
TTGGATTTTCTTTTTCAATTGCTTCCATTGTATCATCTAAGTCTTTTCCAATTGATGGAAGTTTGGCTCGTGAGTGAAGGTATGACCAACGCGCGACTTGGGGTACAAAAAAGACATTTTCAGCGCGGTATTCATCAGCATCCTCTGGATTTGCATCCGCAAAAACCCCCTCACCTTCTTTTATCTTTATGTAGAGTTCTTCAAATGAGTCAGAAATATATTTTAGAAAAATTAGTCCAAGCACAATGTGTTTGTATTCGGCAGCATCCATATTCTTACGAAGCTTGTCCGCAGCTTTGAAAAGGGTTTTTTCGAATTGTTCTGATTGAGGTTTTTTTGTTGTCATATTTGTTGATGTTCCAAAATGAAATACCTTTATCATTTTTCTCTCAATACGGGTCAGCCATCATTTTCAAAGCGTGACATTTTGTCACGGTTTCATTGCCACCCTCTTGCAATAACCTTTGCTTCAATTTTCGCCAATATGCCACTGGATCAACGCTTTGGGTTAAAACGCCAATCACATCAGATACGGCAAAATACCAAAGCTCCTTTTCTTCGTCCCAATGTCGACGAATTTCGCTTCCTTCAAAAATCGCAATTTTGCTTATTGTTTTATCTGCCATAAAATTATCTCTTCAATAACTGCAAAATAAGTCCTATCATTTTTTCTCTATCTCTTGGATTGCTTTCTGCAACCAACAAAGTTAATGCAGTAAGCGCTTCGGGCGTTAGCTTATCTTTACTTAATATACCAGCTTTATTTAAAAACCATACAAAAACAAAAGCGCCTGTTCGCTTGTTTCCATCGCTAAAAGGATGATCTTTAACAAAAAGATACAAAAGATGCGCTGCTTTTTCTTCCAGAGATTCATACACATCACGACCAGAAGCAGTTTGGAAAACATTGCCATATATCCCTGAAATGGCATCTTTCTGTCGTGTTTGAGCAAATAATTCCGTCGCTTCTTTTTTAGCAACTAAATCTTTTTTGAGTCTGCTAATAGCTCGCGTCAATTCATCAATAGAGATTTTTATTTGTTTTTTGCTTGCGCCAGTCTTTGGAAAAACAGATTTATCATAAGCGTCGAGCGATAGCCAAGTATCCGCAAACATTTTTACCAATTCCAAAACATCTTCTGCTTTGATTTGTCCGCTTGCTGGCAATAATTTTCTCACCGATTCAACTGTTTTTAAAAATTCATCGTAATTTTTTACAATACGCTTTTTGTTAATGGTATACCCCTTGATTATGTGCTGACGCAAAGTTTTAGTAGCCCACTTACGAAAATTGATGGCAACAGAAGACTTTGTTCTATATCCAACAGCCAAGATAATATCCAAATTATAAAAAATCACGTCTTTAGTTTGTGTCTTTCCTGGAATCGCTCCATGGGGAGTGGTTTGTGCAAATTTTGCACAAACCACTTTTTCATCTAATTCCTTATCTGAAAAAATATTTTTGATGTGTTTGGTAATGACGGATCTTTCAACACCAAAAAGAGAGGCGATTTGCGCTTGTGTTGCCCAAAGAGTTTCTTTTTTAAGATCGCCTTTAAACTCGATCTCACCCTGTTTTGTTTGATAAATAATAATATCATTTTTCATATTTCCAAATTAAACCCAACATTTTTGAGCTGATTTTTTATTTCCTCATCCAATTTTTTTTCTTCTTTCAGCGGAGCAATTTATCAAATCATCAATGAACGTGATTCTATGATCAAAACTTCGTTCAAATTCTAGCATAAATACTAGAAGTTGTATTTTTGTATAATGAAAAGCCCTAACAGGCTGAGATCAAAGCGGGCGTGGCCAAGCTTCAAGATAGTACTCGATCTCACCCTGTTTTTTTCAGCCAATTAGGTTTATAACTTGTTGTACGTTTGTATGAAAAAATTTCTGGTTTCTTTAGTGTTGCTGGTGGTTATACTGTTTGGCCTGAGTGCGTATTTTTTACCTTCATATTATTTCAACCAACTTGAGTACGATTTTCGTTACGAGTTTCAGGCTTCAGAACAATTATTAGCGCAAGCGGATGAAAAGATTGCGCTCCGCCAAGCGAGTCCACCAAATGGAGTGAGTGATGATGATTTTATAATGTTGGCTGATCAAATTGAAAATGATATTACTTCCGCTATTCAACATTTACAGAGCGCCAAGCAAATAGCATTCAAACAATCCCGCATTCCATTGTTACCATCCAAGTATTATGAGTATCAACAACTCAAGCTAGACTCACTTGATCAGTTCATTACTGCTCATTCGGTTTTTCTGACTAAAAAACAGCATGATCATCTATTAACCCACCTCATTTTTCAGCACCAAGTCTATACAACCCTCCTTGTCACTATAGAGGATGAAGATACATGGAAGACTATCATGGCAACGCTTGACAAGACACTGCCCGCATTTAAACAGGATTTGCAGACACTCTGGGACGCCAACTTTATTTCTGCCACAGAGTACGAGTATCTCAGCAAACAAGCAAAGATGTGGACATACATGGTGGAGCAAACACTAACAGCACTAGAAACTGGAGACCGGACATCATTTAAACCCGATGGTCTCGACATTGACGGACCAACGAATGAAGAGTTTGTAAACGGCCTTACAGAGGCTAACCTCCAACGCGTCGCTCTGGGAGAGCACATAGTTGAAGTCTTAGACGCCGCCTACGCATCGATCGGTACAACCAGCCTCTATTACGATGACCAACAACTGGCAGACGATCCACTGCGAAAACTCTTAAGACAACCGTCGCCCTTTCTCCCATTCAGAGGAGATGGAACCGATCCTGCCATCATGCCGACAGAGACAGAGGCTTGGCGGGTGGGATAAAGGGAATATTTTGGCAACCGAGCAACATCACTGATGAAAAAATGGCGATCCTCAGAGTGGTGTTCCATCCGTTGCTCAATGATGAAGCCAATTCGCTCTAGTTCAATTTTGACCTGCTGAAATGATTTTGCTATGGCTCAAGTGAAACATCCGTTCTAGAACTTGTGCCAGCCTACTAACTATACATAAGTGATATAATTTATGTCATTATATCAACAAATTCACTTGAACAAAAACAAGTAATCATAATTGAGGATGATCCAGGTTGGATTGTGGTACTCAAATTGTTACTAGAATCATTGGGAGCCACTGTGATTCGTGTTATTTCTTCGATGGAAGAGGTAATGGCTCTAACTGAGAAAGATTTGCAGGATTGTCATTTAGCCCTAGTTGATGGAACTATCACTCCCGAAAAGAAAGACCCAAGCAATGAGGATGGTGCTACCATTGCCAACCTAATAAGATCATTAAATCCCTCTATCAAAATTTTAGGTATTCCAGGAACAGGAGAAGTTGCGGGAGCAGATCATTCAATAGAGAAGGGACGTCTAGAAGCAAATAGGGTGAAAATCGCAGCAATTTTATTAGGCGAAACCAATACAAACACTTCTGGAACTGTCTAACAAAATAGTGAGGTTTTTCTTTGAAGCGCGTTGTGATGGATTATGCAATTAGCTCACAGTTTATCGTGGCTAAACCTGATCATACCCAAGATGTCTTCGCAAAAAAACATAAAACCCTTGGTCTTTTAATTTGTATCTCACACTTTGATCATTTCTAGTAATGCCCGCTTTGTGATTGGAGATTGCTCGTGATAGCTTTCTTTCTTCATCACTTAAGGGATTGAGAAGACTTCTGCTCTCTAGTTGCCTAATTTCATCCTCATGTTCATGCAAAAAATCACTGGCCATTTCTGCAACTGTCTTTGCTTCTACAATGTTATGTGTACGTAAAAGCCCTAGATTTCTTGTTACAGTTTCTGCATCGGCTTCAAATAGAAAATATTCAAGGGGATAGCCACTTGCATAATCCCCCACAGCGAGCTGATCACAAATATCTTGCATTTCTGCATCCATGCTACTGAAAGCCAGTACATATTGTCCGTTTGCAATCAATTGCGCAATATTTGCAAGAATTTCGGGAGAGTTGTTTACATCCTCTGAAGCATCAGGTGTCTCATCCCCCTGAGATTGTGAGTGTTCCGTATTCATATTGAGTCGAAGTCCTCTCACTAGTAATTATACAGGGGAATCAGCCTGCGGGTTGTAATCAATAGCGGTCGAGTACAAATCCAATACCTGCGCCATTACAACACTTTTTCACTACTGCGAATGTCTCGAATCTCTAAAAGAAATTCCTTCCAATATAATTTACTCTCCCAAAACTCTCAAATCTTTCCGACTCGAGAGCAAACCTTTTACACCCACTCTCCCACCCCATTTTCCAACAACTCAATCAGCTCCGGATCGTTGTAGCGGTACTCGGTAGGGATATTAAGACAGATGATTTGTTTTTCTCTAACTAGATCAGGCATGGTATCCTGCAGAAATTCTTGGTGACGTTTTTCCATTACAAAAATGAGATCTGCCCAGTTGATAAGCGCAGGGGGAGACTTTGATGCGGGCAGAAGATGAAATACCCGCAGAGCGCACCTCAATCCCCGGCCGGTTGGCAAAGAGCCGTTCTGCCGTCAAACTCCGCCAGCGGTTGTAGGTACAAATAAAAAGTAGATTCATGGCTTAAATCTAATGCGAGAACGCACAAAACTTCCCCCCACCACCGCAAACAAGATAACGGCAAAAATGGAAGAAATAATTAAGCCAGTTTGCCAAGACTTCGGCCAATACCACATTTGCAACTCTACTTCGCCACTAGGAATACTCAGCGCTCGCATGCCATTTTCATTATTTACCACAGCTACTTCTCCATTCACCAAAGCGTGCCAACCATTAGTATAGCGATCAGCAATAATTATTTTACTGGCTGAAGAATCGTTAACAAACTTAAAACTGAGTCGATTGGGATTTTCCTCAAATACCAAAAATGTTGGCTCTTGACCATTATCCAAGCGAATTCTGGGCAGAGTGTTTGGCAGTTCAAATAACTGCAAATTATCTTGGCTTGCGACTAAATTACCGGGCAATTCTTCACCGGAAAGATCAAACCAAGTATCCACCAAGTAATACTTCACCGCCCACTCTTTGTTTAAGGCAAAAGATGGCGAAATTTCCGGCAGATTATTAATCCCCACTTCTTCACTGGCATTAAAGCGATCGTTAACATCCAGAGGCAATAAAGTGGTATAACCATTAAGAATAGAAACGCCCGCCATCATGTTCCAGTTGGGCGTGCCAGCTTCTCGCATGCGCTGAAGGTGGCGAAAAGTTTTCAGTTCTTCTGCATCAACATAGGAATTGGCAAAAGGTTGGCGCAAAACTAAAGATTCGTAGTAATAACCAAAATCGGTAAAGGGGGCATTGTAGTTGCGAGATAAAACTCGAGCTTGAGTAATATTCACGTCTTTCATCACTTGCTTAAGTTGATCACCTTGAAAAGAATATAAATTTCCAGGAGCAAATCTAAAATGAGTTGCAGAGACAATGGCAAGTTCAAAACTCACAATCGTGAGCAGAGCCCACATTTGGCGTTTTTGCACCAACCACAAACCAACTACGAAAAAAATCAAGTGAATAAAACCATACATTAAAGCTTGTAACACAATCACCCTATTTCTCTCCAGAGTGTGAAATTGAGAACTGCTTAATCTATTTCCCAATTGCGTGTCTACAAACTGCCAAACTGAATTAAAAATTTGCGAGTTAGCTAAAAGCAAAAATAGCGTTAAGGTTAAAACAACAATCAATCCACTCAACCACCAAAATTTCTTGGGAAAAACTCCGGCAAATCTTTCCAATAAAGAAACAAACAATAAAGCACTGGCTAAAGTGCTAATCATTAAAATAGTGCTTACACCTCTGGTCATGGATAAAATGGGAATTTGAGAAAAAATATTTAACCAAGGTAAAGAAGCGATTAAAGCAATCAAAACGGGAAAAATGATTAAAGCTAACAAAATAAAGTCATTTTTCTGCCATTTCTTCTGCCAAACAAGCCAAAAAAATACCGGAATAATCAACCAAGGCACAAACCAAACGGCATTGGGTGGTTTACTCCAAGATGGTCCCCACTTCATACCCACCAACCCATTGTCAAACAAAGTCGGGAAAAAGACCTTAATTAAATCCGTGGGCAGTAAAGAACCGGCGCTGGCCTGGGTTAAATTTTGCGCTTCTCTGGTAGATTCACCCACAGTTTGTAAAAACGGCAACCAAACGAAAGCGGTTAAGCCCAAAACAACAACGCAAACAATAAACCAATGCAAAACACGCCAAACAAAAAACTTGGCAAAATCTTTCAATTCACCTGGCGCTTGAATCCAAAACTGCAAAAATCCGGCCACCGCCAAACTATAAATGAGATGTTGAGGATAACCAGCCAAGACTTGCAAAGTCAAGACGCCCACTACTAAAAGAATTTTTTTGAGTTCGAATTTTTTAATAGGAGAATTTATCGCCACCAAAACCAACCAAGGAAACCAAGTTAAAGATTGCAAAGTGGCAATATTGTTAAGACTGGCAGTCACAAAAGGAGAAAACGCCCACAGGACTCCGGCTAATAATCTCAAACTTTTGTTCTGAACAAATTTTCCCGCTAACAAGTACATTCCCAAAGTGCTTAATACTTGATGAATCAAAATCGTTAAGTTAAGCGCCACAAAAGGTTCAAACCCCAAAAAAAGCAAGGTGGAAGGATACCAAAGCGATTGATTAATATCTCCAACCCAAGAAATGCCCGTAAAAATTAATGGATTCCAAAAAGGCAACACTCCTTCTTTGAGCCATTGCGCTGTGAATAACTTGCC
>CAZTME010000066.1:0-6517 GCA_964614795.1 uncultured Pseudomonadales bacterium
AATCATACTGATTTTTTATTCCCGTCATTGTTTCTTCGGCGGATTGGCGCAACTCCTCTTGAGCGGTTTGTTGCTCCACTTCCAGTTGTTCAAGATTGGCAATTTTTTCTTCTTCGTTAACATCCAATACGATGTACTTGGAGAAGTAAATAATTGAGTTGATATTTCTGGGAGAGATATCCAAAAGCAGGGAAAGTTGAGAAGGAGCACCTCTAAAATACCAAATGTGAGAAACTGGAGCGGCCAAAGTGATGTGACCCATTCTCTCGCGTCTTACTCTGGCTTGAGTAACCTCAACTCCACATTTGTCACAAACTATGCCTTTGTAGCGAATACGTTTGTACTTGCCACAAAAACATTCATAATCTTTGGTGGGACCAAAAATCTTCTCATCAAACAAACCATCTTTTTCAGCTCGCAGTGAGCGATAATTGATGGTTTCTGGTTTGCGCACCTCACCAAATGACCAAGACTTGATCACTTCGGGAGAAGCGATGCGAATACCAAGGGCGGAAAAATCGACAATGCTTTTCATGAATACTCCTTATTCTTTTATTTCTGTTGATAATTGTGGTTCTTCTTCCAAAACTTCTTCGTCTTGATCATCAAAATCATCATCTTCATCCTCGGTTTCAACATCCGAATGATCTTCAGTTACTGATTCTTCATCCGCTTTTTCTGAAGAATTTTCTTCGGAAGAGTCTTCGTCATCAATAATGATGGCCTCATCAATAATTGGTGATGCTACCACTTCTTCTTCTCTTTCTTGAGATTCATACATGACAATGTCCAAGCCCAAAGAGTTAAGCTCACGCATTAAAACTCTGAATCCTTCCGGCACAGTTGGAGCCGGAATTTCGGTGCCTTTTACGATAGCCTCAAAAGTTTTGGCGCGACCGTTAACATCATCCGCTTTGATGGTGAGCATTTCTTGAAGAGCATAGGCAGCCCGGTGCGCTTCGAAAGCCCAGACTTCCATTTCTCCCATTCTTTGACCTCCCATTTGAGCTTTACCGCCCAAAGGTTGTTGCGTGACCAAAGAATATGGACCGGTTGAACGCGCGTGCATTTTATCTTCCACCATGTGTGAAAGTTTTAGAATGTAACCCACACCAACGGTGGTGGTAGAAGCATAAGGTTCTCCGGTTCTTCCATCATAAAGTTGAGCTTTACCCGATCTTGGCAGGCCTGCTCTTTCCAATTCTTGCCAAATTTTATCTTCAGAAAAAGGCTCAAATGCGGGAATAGCCACACTGTAACCCAGTTTGGAAGCCGCCCATCCCAAGTGAGCTTCAAATAGCTGACCCAAATTCATACGCGCTAAAACCGAAAGCGGAGAAATAATCACATCCACTGGCGTGCCATCTTCTAGATGAGGCATATCGGCTGCAGGTACAATTTTTGAAATAACACCTTTGTTACCATGTCGACCCGCCAATTTGTCTCCAACGGTGATTTTTCTCACTTGAGCCACTTTAACCGTAACTTCTTTGAGAGTGCCGGGATCAAGTTCGTCACCCAAATCCGAATCCAACACTTGCACATCAATTACAGTACCCTGCTCGCCATGAGGCATGCGAAGTGAAGTATCACGCACTTCTCTGGATTTTTCTCCGAAAATGGCTCGAAGTAAGCGCTCTTCCGGAGAAAGCTCAGTCTCACCCTTTGGCGCAATCTTGCCCACCAAAATATCACCGGAACGAACATTACTTCCAACTCTGACAATACCGTCCGGAGTTAAGTTTTGTAGGTACATTTCCGCCACATTGGGTATATCACTGGTTAATTCTTCTTCACCAAGCTTAGTATCCATTACTTTTGCTTTGTATTCATTAATTTGCACGCTGGTTAAAATATCTTCGCGCACTAATTTATCGGAAATAACGATCGCATCTTCATAACCCAAACCATCGAAGGATGAATAGGCAATAACCACATTACTACCCAAGGCAAGTTCGCCCATTTCGGTGGAAGGACCATCAATAATCACCGAACCGATTTTCACCTTATCACCAACCGCAACAATGGGTTTTTGCGAATAACTGGTGCTTTGAGAAGTGCGTACGAACTTGGTAATTGGATAAACGGCTTCATCGCCTTCCATAAAATAAAGATCAGAGAAAGTTGAGTTGGTTGATTTAACCTTGCTTTTTGGCGTAATCACCACCTTGGTTGAATCTACATAACTGACAACACCCTCATGTTGAGAGCGCACAGTGCGACCCATGGCCGTAGCTACAGCTTCTTCCATACCCGTACCCACGATAGGAGCTTTAGGTTTAACTAAAGGCACCGCCTGACATTGCATGTGAGTACCCATCAAAGCACGGTTGGCTTCGTCATGAGCAATAAATGGAATCAAGGAAGCCGAAGTACCAACCACTTGTCTTGGAACAACATCTATGTACTCGACATCGGTTGCCGGTCCTTCCATAAAGCTGTTTTTGTATCGAATAGGCAACCATTCGTCAAGAATTTTACCTTTTTCATCTATGCGAATACTGCGGTGAGTGATGTGAAACTCTTCTTCATCATCTGCCGCTAAGTACTCAATCTCATCGCTCACAAACATTTGATCATTTTTATTGATCACTTTGTTATATGGAGCTTCTAAAAACCCATAATCATTCACTCTGGTATATAAAGCTAAATACGTCACCAGACCGATGTTTGGTCCTTCAGGAGATCTGACAGGATCAATTCTAGAATACTGAGAGGCGTTAATATCGCGCATAGAAAATGAGGCGCGTTCTCTGGTAACTCCGCCCGTACCCATGACCGACAGTCTTCTTAAATTGTCAATTTCGGAGAGTGGATTGGTTTGATCCAAAATAGTGGATAAGCGATTGCGTCGGAAAAATTCGGAAATTGTAGCAATTAAAGGTCGAGCGTTCACTAAAGCCGAAGGAGTGAGTGGCTCATCCGTTTTGGTCATCGACATTTTTTCACGAATTGATCTTTCCAAACGAATCAAGCCGATTCTGAAGGCGGATTCTTGCACCAACTCACCAATTTGACGCACCCGTCGATTGCTTAAATGATCAATATCATCAATTTTGCCCCTGCCGTTTTGCAAATCAATTAAATAGGCAACTGCGGAAATTAAGTCTTCAGGTGTTAAAACGGTTGTTTCGATGGGCGCGCTCACTTTTAGACGACGATTTAGTTTATATCGGCCTACTTCACCCAAGTCATAGCGACGAGGATCAAAAAACAACTGCTTAATATATTCTTGAGCCGTATCAACCAAGGCCGGTTCTCCGGGACGCAGTTTTTCATAAAGTTCAATTAAAGCTTCTTCTCTGGATTTGGTCGGATCTTTCTCGATTGTATTATTAATCAAATCATACTCATCGGCTCCGGAAAGCGCGCCCAAAGCTTTTCTTAATTCTTCATCGGTACTGAAACCGATGGCTCGCAGTAAAACAGTCACTGGAAATTTGCGACGACGATCAATTTTCACCGTTAAAACATTTTTCTTACCTACACCAATTTCCAACCATGAACCACGCTTGGGGCGCAGTTCAGCTCTGTACAACTGCCTACCAGTTGTAGGATCTGACTCACCGGAGAAAAATACTCCAGGAGAACGCACTAATTGAGTCACCACCGCTCTTTCAATACCATTGATAATGAAAGTACCAATGGGAGTCATTTTGGGAATGTCACCCAAAAATACTTCTTGGGTTTGTTGCTCACCCGTGCGCTTATTGGTGAGAGTGGCCATTGCGTACAATGGCACATCATAAGTGAGACCTTTTTGTTTAGCTTGTTGGACTGTTAGTTTTGATTCACCAAAGCGATGTTCGCCAAATTGCAATTGCCAATTTTTGCCTGTGTAATCTTCGACACCTTGCTTGCCGTACACATCATTAAGAGCTTGAGAGACTCCTTTGTTTAAAAAGCTTTCATAACTTTTTAACTGTAAAGCGACTAAATTCAGCTCTGGAAGAGTGGTGTGAACGAGCCCCCAATTTTGACGTGTAGCGTGCGACATGTTTTCTCCTTCCGATCAATAATGTTTTCTAATGCTTTAATCAAAGCATTAGTGCGGTTCAAGACATTATCTTTATAATTTTAGTGATAGAAACGCTAGGATAAACCACAAACAAATCTACCCGCTCTTGGCGGGTATAAGGTACAAAGACCGTCACTGTGCTGTGATGGTGAATTTGTTCAACGCAGTTGCTCCTGGAGTTTCTTCTTTAATTACAATTAGCGAATTTCCTATTATACCCAGTTTTTTTGTTAGCGCAAGTAGCGATTAATATTAGCCTGATGCTCTTCATAAGTCTTGGCGTAATATGCTTTTCTGTCCGGAGTATGTAAATAAAATAAATTTGAAGTTTCATTAGGCTGAAGAACAGCTAAAATCGCGTCTTTGCCCGGGTTGGCAATTGGAGCCGGTGGTAATCCCGCCACCAAGTAAGTGTTATAAGGAGAATTTTGGCTTTTTAATGCCGGACTGGGAGCACTCCACCAAGACTGGGCGGATGAATCGTAACCTCTTAGATAAGAAAGCGTAGCATCAATATCTAATTTCATACCGAGATTTAAGCGATTTTGAATTATGCCTGCGATTATAGCCATATCTTGTGGCGCCTCTTGAGGAGACAAGCCTTCTCTTTGCACCAGAGAAGCTTGAATAATCACTTCTTCCAACGTCCACTCGGAATTTGCCAATTCTTCACTTAATCCTTGTTCAATTTTTTGCTGAAAAGTTGAAGTAAAGAGATCAAATAATTGTTCTTCGGAACTAAATTTCGGTACAAGGTAAGTGTCCGGAAATAATCTTCCCTCTGAGGGTTTGGCTATTTCAATAAAAAGCTCCGGATCAAAATTTGCCAATTCTTGACGACTTAATAACTGCGCAATTTCCTCCACTCTCAATCCTTCAGGAATGGTAATCCAAATATCGTTGACTTCAGATTTTAATTGCTGAATTATTTCCGCCACACTCATGCCGGGAGATAATTCGTAAGTACCCGGTTTAAGTTCTTTGTATAGCTCTTGGCTACGAGCCGCTATTTTGAAAGCCAGCGGATGATGAATGAGTTGTTTATCATAAAGCAATTGACTAACACTATCTATTGTGGCGCCTTTTTGGATTACCACACGACTGACCTGAGTGGAATTGGGCTCAAGAGGCTCTAAATTGGAAAAATACCACCAAGTGATCAGGGCTGAAATTAAAATAAGTCCGATTATCAAGCCAATAATCGAACCAAGAAAATCTTTAAGTATTATTTTTTGCATAACATTGATTTAAATTTCTCAACCGCAATAGACCTATTGCGAGATAAGTCTATTATGTTGCGATATAATTTGCTCAAATTTTTTAATTTATGGTCAAAGAATCACCATCAAGTTTAACATATTGAAATTATCTCATGCTTAAAACACATAATTATTTGTCAAGTATTGTTGATATTGTAAGACAAGTCCAATATTGTACGATAAGTGCAAACATATACAAACTGAGGAAAATAATATGATTAAAAAAAATTTGGTATTATTTTTGATTTTTATAGGGATTTTTATTGGTTCGATGATTACTTCAATCAAGTATTCTAATACTATTATGAGTTTAGTTTCAGAAACTTTTTCAGAGCCAAACAATCATGCAACCCTAGATTCAACTTCGCTGAATAACAGAACTATCGATGATTTTCCAGAAGAACTCCACCCGATGACCCCCGAACCAACTCCAACTCCTCCAATTCGACTGGGTTTTGTGGGTGACATCATGATGGATAGGCACATTCGGGTAAAGCAGGAAAAATTAGGTGGTTACTCAAAAATACTATCTGAAGAATTATGCAATTATTTGAAATCTCACGATCTGGTGATCGCCAACTTGGAGGGTCCAATTACCACCAATGCTTCAAAAAGTGTTGGTTCTGTAGTGGGTTCATCTGCGAATTATATTTTCACTTTTGCACCGGAATCGACTCAATTGTTAACAAGTTGCGGAATTAAGGTAGTGAGTTTAGGCAACAATCATATTTTAAATTTTGGTAAGGAAGGAGAAAAAAGCACTCGCCAATATTTGGAGGAGGAGGAAATCGGTTTTTTTGGTGATACCGGTGTTGTAGGTGAAGATGAAGATGAAAGATTTGAGCGCATGACCCATATTGAAACAATCAATGCTGTTAAATTTGGATTTGTTGGCTACAACCAATTTGCCACTGGTTCATGGCAAAGAAGCTTGGATGATGTGGCGCGCCTGCGAACTCAAGTTGATGTACTGATCGTGTATCCTCATTGGGGGAATGAATATGTGCCGGAAAACGCCACGCTTAAGGAGCAGGCGCGCCAACTCATGGCTAAAGGAGCGGATTTAATCGTTGGCTCTCACCCACACGTAATAACCGGTCAAGAAGATATTGAAAATAAACGTGTTTACTACTCTCTGGGCAACTTTGTTTTCGATCAATACTTTGAACCGGCCGTACGCAAAGGCTTAGTTGTCACCGCCACTTTTCAGCCGGATCTTAATGAATTCCAATTTGCGGAA
>CAZTME010000067.1:0-6486 GCA_964614795.1 uncultured Pseudomonadales bacterium
AACACCTTCCTCCCATTCGTCGTGGCAATCGCCACCAAATCATCCATATCGTAATAATGACAAGACTCAAGCAAAAAGCGCAATTCAGTCCACATGTCACCATCACTAAATGGCTTATAAACATCCGCGATATTATCTGTGCCTAATGCCACTGTAATCTTTTTTGCCCTTAACTCTTCTACTGGCGCAATACTATTATGAGTGGGTGCAAATTCTTCGGTACGCACACTATCAATCCATGCGGTTGGACAAGTGATTAGGGATAATTTAGCTTTTTTCATTTTATCGTAGAGAGCGTTTCGATATTTTTTTTCATGAGCGGAGATTGATACACCATGAATGGCTGTGACTTTATCTTGCATTTTATGTTCAATAGATTTTTGAACCAAAAGCTCCGTTTCTTTTTCAGTTGCAGTGTTTAACTGATCTACATGAACATGAACCCGCTTGTTTAAAGATTTTCCCATCGATAAAACTATATCCAGATGTTCTTCTTCACGACCTTTATCTTTAGCGGGTAATGCGCCAATAATATCAACAAATTGGACTGCCTCTTTAAACCAATATTGCGCATCTGGATTCAATACTCCTTTAAGGGCCTGATTGATAAAAATTAATTGAACATCTTTTCCAAATGTTTGTCTTAATTTTGTTGCCGCTTTGATTACCTTATCACCTACAATCTCATCTACGTCTATAAAACTACCAACAACACTCACTCCTTGATTTATTTGTTGTTCGGTGGCAAAAGCCATCCGATCATAAAAATTTATGATTGAAGATCTGCGCTTCACATCATCAACAATTAACCATTTTTCAGTTAAATGAGCCATTCCCAGATGTAGAGTCTCTGGCAATATTGTGTAAGCTCTGTCCAGATGAGCATGTGCATTGACCCAACCACCATTTTTTTTAATTTGAGATAAGATGATTGATCGAAGATCCCATAATTTCTCTTTTGGAGACGAAAGCTCATTTTTCTTTTTAATTGATTTGTCGATTTTTTTTAATTTATTAGTCATAATTTTTTTAGTAATTCATCCAAGAAATGGTGTGGCGGAATGATCACACCACACCATTTCAGGGAGATACTTTCTTACTATTTTTTCCTCACTACTAAACGTTTCTCCAATTTATCCACCAACCGCTGGGCTGTCACAAAATCTGTCACTAGCGTCACCTCATTTTTCACCGCCCAATCTCTAATCACTTCTTCATCTTTCGCACTTTGCGCAGTTTGCTTTTCGTAAGGCACATCAATAATCAAGTCCAACAAATTTTGGCGAAGTACATCTTCCAAAGAAGGATGCTCATCTTTATACATCTTGTGAAGCATCACGGACTTGATCTTATTTTTCTTCAAGAATTTGTGTGTGTTTTCCGTGGCAAAAAGGTGAAAATCCAGCTCGGTTAAACGCTTAACCAGTGGCAAAAACTTCTTTTTATTATGCTCCTCACCAATGGTAATAAGTGCGAACCGTTCCTTGTGTTGTGCCAGACGCATCTGCAAGGTGTAAATTTCTATAAAACCGGGTGATGCATTTTGGTTGAAAGCTGAAGACTTCATAAAAGTGGCCAACTTCTCATCAAACAACGTATTGGCCGTATCCACCGCTACTACTTCGGCTACACCCTTAAAAAGCTTAACCGTTACCTCACCTGTCACCTTTTCTATAAATGCATTCAAATCGGTCATTAATGGCTCGTACCATAAAGCTCCGTAACATAAATAAGCCCATTTGGTATCCACCTGCGCTTTGAACTGGTTTTCTTCCCGCGTAGAAACATACTTTTCCAAATTAAAGTGCGCATTGATGATAATTTCGGCGGCCGGCGCTTCGTATAAACCGCGCACTTTCAAGCCAACCAATCTATCTTCAATGTGATGAGAAATCCCCACCGCATGTTTGGCACCAATTTTATTGAGCTGAAGAATGATGTCCACCAAATTGAGGTCTTTGCCATCCAAAGCGACTGGTAAACCCTTTACAAATTTTAGCTTGATGTATTGTGGTTTATCTAAAGCTTTTTCTGGTGTGCGGCAAACTTGGAGTATTTTTTCCAGTGGCGGAATTGATGCTGAGTTTTCAATTTCTCCGCTTTCTCCGGTTACACCCCACATGTTGTCATCCCAAGAATATGGACTATCTGTTGTTTGCTTGACGGGAATACCTTTTTCTTTTGCATAGGCTAGTTCTTCGTCTCTGCCCAGTGACCACTCCCGCACCGGAGCAATAATTTTCATTTCTGGCGCGAGCGTTAAAATTGAGCCTTCAATACGCACCTGATCATTACCCTTCCCCGTCGAGCCGTGCGCGATCGTATCTGCTCCCTCCGCTCGCGCCACATCTACCGCCATCTTGGCCAGTAGCGGTCGTCCCATCGGGGTACTCAAATAGTAGCGACCCTGATAATGCCCATTGGCTTTAATACCTCTGGCCAAATAATGGTAAGCAAACTCACTTTTTGCATCCACCACCAACGCCTTAATGGCACCCAACTTGAGCGCTTTTTTGCGAATTGCTTCCAAATCATCCGCCTGCTGACCAATATCTATTGTTAAGGCAATCACTTCCGCTTCATATTCATCTTGGATCCACTTAAGCATGACGCTGGTATCCAACCCCCCCGAATACAACAACACCACTTTTTTCACCTCCCCTTTGCGTCCTTCATATGAGGAAACCTTTTGATATGGAATGGGTTCAAGTGCCGCGTTCATAGCGCTCCTTTGTTAATAAGTTGTACGGGATATTGGCGAAAGAATAGAACAATGTTCTGCTGAAGAACTTTGGACAACAACAACACAATGTCGACAACGTAGGCATCTCCTGAGTGATATCGAGCGAGTGCAAACAAATGAAAATACATGATGATTTAAAATCTTTTTTAAGAAGTCCACAACCGATCATTTTCAACTTTGACGAAATTGCAGGCACATAGCGGACATTACGAAAGGTCGTGCGATGCTGTTTTTGCACGACCGAAAGTTGGCCGCGAGTGCCTGCGGTTTGATCAAATAGATGAGGAATGAAAGCAATTTTTTTCAAAAAAAATGCCTCCCAGAGGAGGCGTTGAGTGTTTTGACTGGCAACAATTGCCTTGAGTCTCCAATCTTGGAGAAAAAATTGAGTGCTGGCACAAAAAAATCTAGCGGTAGACACTAGGAATCAAAGTATACTCACCATTTAAATACTGCGCAAGCGGATCTTTTTGGCCTACTTTTTTACCTTTATCCCTTCCTTACTACTTCTGTAGTTTTCTTTTTTAAACTAAATGCCAACTATGTCATTCCTACGCTTTATGTCAGAGTCGCAATGTATCTTTCTGAAAAACCCTATTAGACACACCTTTTTTGGAACTATTGCTGAGAGCATACATATAAAAGTATTGCTATTGATACATATATGTTTTACAATCTGTTTAGAACCGCATCGTTTGAGTGGGATGAAGAGAAAAATCGTCGCAATCTCGAAAAACATGGTATTAGTTTTGAAGATGCACAGCGTGCGTTTCTTGATCCAAAGGCTCTGATCTTTGAGGATTTAACACACAGCTCAAATGAGGCACGATACTTTTGCTATGGTGAAATTGACGGGGTCGTGGCAACAGTGCGATTCACTTATCGCGGAGACAAATTAAGAATTTTTGGCGCCGGTTACTGGCGAAAAGGAAAGAAGCTATATGAAGAAAAAAATTGTTTATACTGATGAACCAATGAAAGTTGGTAAACAGTTGCCAAGAAGTTTCCTCCCTCCCCCCGAGGACTTGGTCCTGTATTACCCTTCCCAAAAAATTACTCTTGCTCTCTCAACCAGCACCCTCGCCTTTTTCAAGGCTCAAGCCCGCAAGCACCGCGTGCCTTACCAAAAAATGATCAGAAATTTGCTGGATCATTATGCCAGGCATGCTGGTCAATTGAAGTAGTTAATTAATGCACTCCTGCCAAATTCATCAGTGATCGAAAAATTAATTGATCATTGCTTCATAAAAGTCAAAACTTTTTGCATAGTCGACTTTACAAACGTTGATACATGACTTTATTTCAGCACGCACATAAAATACTGTGCATATGGAAATAAAACGTGAATTGTCTGCTACCTTGACTGCTCCGTATTACGTTCGCATGAATCTGGCTCAATAGAGATGCAAAGTACTTGGAAGAAGACTTGTTCCCGTTGATTGAATCACGGACCCTCTTAGATGGTTTTCTTGGTTCATATCGAGAATACATCACTGAATATTTACCCATGGTGGTGCAAAAATGATCAACCGGTGGTCTTTGGTTAGTGAAGCGGAATTAATTACCCCAACAAAAAACCCACGCTTGCGGTGGGTTTGATGCTTTGACTTGCCCACTATTTACGTCTTGACCTATTTCCATATAGGTTGTTACACTTCCCCTCAATGCCCAAACTTCTCGAAAAATCGACTGTTGTTAGTGATCAATTATCAATTGATATATCGATCAATCAGACGGGTTGGTATCTAATCGGTATCACAGCGAAAGTGAAGGATGAGAAGCAACGGATGGGAGCTAATACTGATGATGAAGAACTGACAATTCAACTAAACAATCTCACTTTTCCTAAACCAAAAACAGCCAATGACCTGAAAAATGCACCTGCCTCATTCAATGGTGGCTCTCAACATGATGTTGAAAAATCCATACAAATCATCGTGGCTCTAGAAGCAGGCGACCATGTTTTAACATTAACGCCACAGCATGGGGCAATGATTGAAGAAATTTGGTACGATCCCATTCAACTAACAAACAATCAGATTATTCTTTCTCCAAAAATTCAGTCAGAGGATCGAGATAGCCAACCCTGGATTTCCTATGCGCTGGTAGATAGCAGATTTTCTCAAGCCAAGATCACCGCCAAAGTCTGGTGGCGATGGCGAGACGGGGATGATCTGCAGGTCAGAATAAATGGTATTGTCCAAGAGAATAAGAGCTCTAAAAAGCAGAAATATTGGATTTTCAGTGCAGGCTCCATCTTTGACATTTTTGGTCGTAAGCAAACAGAAGAATTCGCTCTGACTTATCCCCCAGACACACCGGTCAATTACATAGAGCTCTGGGCAGATCGCAAACCGTACTTGGAGGAAGTTATCTTTTCTGGCCAGGGTTTGGAGAAGATGAATCAAATGCAACGTTCTATCAATAATCGATTGCATCAATACTCCTTAGGTTCAAAACGGGAGAATTTTAACAACCATGATCAGGAAATTCTCAGGGCAACTTTGTATTGGAATGACTATTTCTCCAAACAAGATTTTCCACCTCCCATCTTACTTGATCCCAACTTAATCAAGGCAATGATGTTTGTGGAAAGTAAAATGGGATATTTTCAAGCAGGTGCAGACAACTATCCTGCCTCACCTGATGTGATGCAAATTGCCGATCCGAGAAATCCCGCTATTCATACGCTCAATTATGATGGGTGGATTGATCCAGGATCTGGTCAGCCAGCCAAAGAATACAGTTGGTCACCAAGTGGTCCAGTTATTTTGAATTACGAAGGTAGAGCCAATGGCAATACTGAATACGACAGCATCTATTGGGCGATACGCTGGCTCTATCATAAGGCAGAAATAATTCATTCGAACGGCAAACGTTCTTGGCGCACATGGCCTGAGGCAGTATCCCGTTATAACGGTGGTGGTGACCCTGAATATCTCAACAAAGTGGAAACCATCTATGAAAAAGGTGACTGGCGTTAAGACCATTAAATCACAAAGAGCTCGATTGATGTTGGTAGTTGTGGCCTTCGTTCTATTTCTGCTTGCCTCAGTCTTGTTGTTGATGTCTAGACAAAGAGTGTTTTACCTAGAAACGAACTATTTACCTCCTGATCCAGTCAGTAATTCTATGGACATGCAGTTTTTGATCAAGGTAAGAGATGGATTTCAAGTCAAATCGTTAGAATATGCTAGATACCACAGCACTGCTACGAGATACACAAATTTTCACCCGGATGGAAAACAAACTTTGGAAATTCTATCAGAAGATCCAGTCACTAAAAATATTATATTGGCAATTCGAGGAGAAGATTTCTGGCATCAGCAAGCTTTATCTATCATTACGTACCAGGATGGCTCATTGAGTTTTATTCCTAATTTTGACAGGTCTGAGCACCTATTCATCGATTTTAGTGCCCCTCGAGTGCTCCTGCAAAACCTTGATGATGATCCTGAACTCGAGGTAATCGAAGCGTTTGATCTAGTTTCTGAGGAGGATGGCTACAGAACTTGGCATAAAATTCGGTACGACTATGACCCAGAATCAAACGTATATCGAGAAACACGTATTTGGAATGATCAGGATTTATAAGCAAAAAACTTCCAAATGTATCAAATAAAATCTCGATAATTTTGTCTATCTACCTGTTGCCACGTTGTATTTGGGTACAAAGCCCAATCCTTGGGTTGCTTTCTCATTTTTGGTTTGAGTTTGATTTCCCAACCGATTAATGCGCCGTT
>CAZTME010000068.1:0-6059 GCA_964614795.1 uncultured Pseudomonadales bacterium
GGATTTCTTCGCCACCTGGTGTGGACCATGCAAAATGATCGCTCCTGTTATTGAAGATCTAGCTCAAGAATATGAAGGTAAGGCCATCATCGCTAAAGTTGACGTTGATCAACAAGGAGCATTAGCTCAAAGATTTGGTGTCATGAGTATCCCCACCCTCTATGTATTTAAAAATGGTGAAGTGGTAGACAAACAAATGGGCTTTGTTCCCAAACCACACTTGCAAGCGATGATTGACAAGCATCTTGAAAAAACTGAAGCTGAAAAATAATTGAGTTAATTATTTTTGAAAAGAATACAGAAGCGGTGAACTTTCACCAATAAAAGGAGAGACATGTCCAAACATTCGCAAGTATTGATTATTGGATCTGGTCCGGCAGCTTATACGGCCGGCATTTATACGGGTCGAGCCAAATTATCCACCACAATTTTAGCCGGTGAGCAACCGGGCGGACAGTTAATGTGGACCACGGACATTGAGAACTTCCCAGGTTTTCCCAATGGTAAATCCGGTCAAGATTTGATGATGGACATGCAACAACAGGCAGAGCGCTTTGGAGCGGAAATTCAATATGAGTATGCAACAACCATAGATACTTCTAGTCAACCTTTTAAGGTTTGGAACAACATGCCTGAAGGTGTATTCGCCAATGATGTTTTTACCGGAAAAAAATCACTTTCTTTTAAAGAAGCAAGAGCATTTATCATGAAGCAAGAGCCGGCCTACACCGCCGATAGCATCATCTTAGCTGTAGGCGCAACTTCAGTCATGCTCAATGTTGAAGGAGAAACTGAATTTCTTGGAAAAGGTGTGAGTACGTGTGCTGTTTGTGATGCGGCTTTTTACAAAGATAAAGATACATTTGTTGTAGGTGGTGGAGATAGTGCCATGGAAGACACATTAGCCTTAACGAAATTTGCCAAATCTGTCACTGTCATTCATAGAAGAGATGCTTTCAAAGCAAGCAAGATCATGCAAGAAAGAGTCCTTTCACACAAGAAAGTAAAAGTTCTTTGGAATTCATCAATTACTTCTATAAAAGGAAGTGATAAGGTTGAAACAATTACCGTCAATCAAAATGATAAAGAAATGGAACTTAAAGCGGATGGTGTCTTTATTGCCATTGGTCATCGTCCTTCCACCGCTTTTCTTCAAGGTATCGTAGCGTTAGATGATCACGGATATATTCTCACCAGAATGAGCTTAAGTGACGCTGGTTTGAAAATGGCAAAAAAAGCCACCAAAGAAAACTTAATACAATTTCCTACCTGCACTTCTATTGAAGGAATTTTTGCCAGCGGAGATAGCGTTGATGTGAGATACAAACAAGCCATTACCGCGGCCGGAATGGGTTGCATGTCGGCCATAGATGCAGAACGCTGGCTGGAAAATCGTTAATCGGTATTTATTTCATAAAAGAAAGTGAACTATGTCATCACCATGGAAAAACGCATTAACTCAATTAAATGCAGCAGCAACAAAATTAAGAAATGAGTACAAAGATAAAAAAGCATTCGATCAAGCAATCAAAACCCTAAGCACGCCGGATAAAGTGTTGGAAACTGAACTGGAAATTAATCTCGATTCTGGCAAAAAAGCCAAGTTTAAAGCTTACAGAAGTCAACATAACAAATCTAGAGGTCCATATAAAGGCGGACTGCGCTTTCATCCCCAAGTTAATAAAGAAGAAGTCCAAGCTCTTTCTATGTGGATGACTTGGAAATGCGCGGTCACCGGCATTCCTTACGGTGGAGGCAAAGGTGGTATCGCAGTTGATCCGCACTCACTTTCATCAAAAGAATTGGAAAGATTATCTAGAGCATTCACCCGCTTTCTGGCTCCTCATATTGGGCCCTGGACGGATATTCCCGCTCCGGATGTAAACACCAATGGTCAAATTATGGCTTGGATGGTAGATGAATGGGAAAAAGCCTCTCGTCAAGCAGGCTCTCTTCAAACAAACCCGCTGGCCACTTTTACCGGCAAGCCACTAACTTTAGGTGGCTCCGAAGGTCGTGAAGAAGCAACGGGTCTGGGCGGTGTTCATGTCTTGAAATCGTTAGCTAAAGCTCAAGGCTGGAATCGTCCTCAAGACATCACTGTTGCCATTCAAGGTTTTGGCAATGTTGGCTATTGGTTTGCCCACCATGCAGACTTACTGGGTTTTAAAATAGTAGCTATTTCTGACTCCAAGGGTGGTATCTATGTAAAAGAAGGTCTTAATCCGGAAAAAACACTCGAATGTAAAAAGAGAACCGGTCGTATTTCCGAATGTGCTTGCACGAAAAAAAATTGCGATCTTTCTCTGGGCAAGAGTATAACAAACGAAGAGTTGCTTGAACTTCCCGTTGATATTCTTGTGCCGGCAGCTCTGGAAAATGTAATTTCCGAAAAAAATGCCCACAATATTCAAGCTAAATACATCATTGAAATGGCTAATGGTCCAACCACTCCGGAAGCGGAAAAAATTCTCAGTGAAAATGATGTGATTGTTATTCCCGATGTCCTCGCCAATGCCGGAGGCGTTACAGTTTCATATTTTGAATGGGTGCAAAATTTAAGCGGGTACTATTGGCCAAAAACGGAAGTCTTAGCCAAATTGGAACCATTAATGCTTGATGCTTTTAATCGCATGTGGAAAACACATCTTGATCAAGCTGTAACACCCAGAGAGGCAACCTATGTGGCCGCTTTAAGACAAGTGGTAGATGCTCTACTGGTACGTGGCGCTCAATAGGGTATAATATACCCTCTCCCTATGAATGAAACGCCCACTGCATTAAAAAACGATCTCGAAAAATTGTTTGCTCAATCCAAGTCTCGTGGTTACGTGACTCAAGAAGAAATTTTACATGCTTTTATAGAACCAGAAGAATATTTGGATGAGTTGGATGATTTTTACGACAAAATCATGCGCACGGGCATCGATATTTTTGAGTCCGTTTCGGAAGAAAAAGCTCAAGACGAAGTAGATTCGCTTACTCAAGAACTAGAACTTATCTCATCCTTGGGAACCGGTGGTGTTTCCGATCCTGTGAGGATGTACCTTAAAGAAATTGGGCGTATTCCCCTACTCAATCGTGAAGAGGAAATTCGCTTGGCTCAAAAGGTCGAAGCCGGTGACATGCAAGCCAAACAACAATTAATTGATGCTAATTTGAGATTAGTTGTATCTATCGCTAAAAAATATATTGGCAGAGGCATGACCTTTTTAGATCTTATTCAAGAAGGCAACAAGGGCTTAATTAGAGCGGTAGAAAAATTTGACTGGACGAAAGGTTTTAAGTTTTCCACCTATGCCACCTGGTGGATTCGCCAAGCCATCACTCGCTCCATCGCCGATCAGGCGCGCACTATTCGCATTCCCGTTCACATGGTGGAAACCATCAATAAATTAATGCGCACATCCAGACGCATGATGCAAGAATTAGGCAGAGAGCCAACTCCGGAAGAAATCGGGGCGGAAATGGAGATGGAGCCGGATAAAGTCAGAGAAATTTTGAAAATTTCACAAAATACCACCAGTTCAGAAGCACCTGTTGGCTCCGGGGATGATGAAAGCGTTTTGGGTGATTTTATTGCTGATGATAAGCAACTCTCTCCTTACGATGTTACTTCTCAACAAATGTTGCGTGAAAATATTGACGAAGTGCTTTCCGCATTAACAGACCGAGAAGCCAGGGTATTGCGCATGCGTTTTGGACTTTCTGGTAATAAAATGATGACGTTGGAAGAAGTGGGCAGAAAATTTGGCGTCACCAGAGAGCGTATCCGCCAAATTGAAGCCAAGGCTTTACGCAAACTCAAGCATCCCTCAAGACGCAAAAAATTGCAAGATTTTCTTGAATAAAAAAATCATTCTCTATTTTAAATTATCTAATAAAACTAGCTTCAACCGATTAGACTTGTCGCACAATAAGAACACAATTCATTTGCTGATCTTTTGGTCATTTTTTTCCTTTGCTTGCTCCTTCAAGTAGCTTTTGGCTACTATCAGTTGTGAGCTCCTTGAAAATGTTCCAAAATCCATATCAAAGTAATTCATGTTTTTATTGCGTGACAAGTCCGATGTTGATTTGTTTAAGAATTTTCAATGGAACGGCGTAAAGTAATTAAATCTTTCAATTTTTGTGAAAGAGCATCAATTTCCGCCAATTGAGCCAAAGTGGGATCTTCGATAGCTTCCAAGGTTTGGATTTGTTCTTGAATTGCTTTGATTTGAGCTACACTATCTATGATTTGTAATTTATTCCATACTTCTGACCAAATTTTCTCAGGACTGACGTTGCCTAATTGTTTTTCTAAAATGGGATTTGTGTGCCACTGAAACACTGTTTCTTTGAGATCTTCAGCCAATAATGGCGCGAGATCATTCATGTTTGATACGTGATGCTTGATAATGAGAGTGAGAATGGCGCCAGCCGAAGGCTGGCGCCACCGCCTTCCACCCATAATTGTTGCTTTCTCCAAAAAAAGTGGAGAGGGTAATCTACTCCAAACAAAAAGCACTTGATCTTCGGCTTTCTCTTCTAAAGATTTATTTACCTCTTTCTTTATTTGAGGCTGTTTTTTATCAACAAAACCTTTTAAAGACCTATTACTCAAACTTTCGATGTCCGCATTTACCGCAGTCTTACTACTACCAATCAAATTAGCCAATAATTGCACATAATATTCTTTTTCCACCGCATGCTCAATTTTTTTTAAAAACGGACTCAGTTCGTAGAGAATTTTCTTCTTGCTTATCGGTGTGTCAATCCCATGTTGGGCTACAACAGTCGTAATTAAATATTCATATGCCGGCCGGCTTTTCTTGATTGTTTCTCGCCACAAATTGGGATTGTTTCTTGCCAATTCGTCTGGATCTTTGCCTTGAGGCACCACACTGACTTTCAACTCCAGCGGCGCTGATCGCGATAGAGGTGTTTCTTGCAATAAAGTTATGGCTCTTTTTGTCGCTTCCATGCCCGCTGAATCGGCATCTAAAGCCAAGATAATGCTATCCACTGTTCTTGATAGAGCAGTGACGTGATCCAAAGTAAGCGCTGAACCTTTCAATCCGGCTACATTACCAACATGAGCTTGAGCAGAACTAATCACATCAAACTCGCCTTCTACCAAAACTATGCTTTTTTTCTCACGAATAGCTTGTCTATGTTCGGCAAAACCATAAAGCATTTTTCCTTTGTGATACAACATGGTTTCGGGAGTATTAATGTATTTAGCCTCTTCGTGGTTGGAAGAATTACTTGCTTCTTGTGCACTAATTACACTCTTATCATTCTCAGCCAATTTTTTTTGATTTTTTGCTTGATTATCAACTAACAATCTCCCACTAAAACCCACCACTACCCCTCTCATATCTTTAAGCGGAAACATCACTCGATTTCTAAATCGGTCGTACCAGCCATTTTTACCTTTAATAATCAGTCCTGTTTGAGCGACTAATTCCGGATTATGTTTCTTTTTTTTCAACAAATATGTGCTCAAACCATCCCAGCTGTTGAGCGAATAACCCATGCCATAAAGCTGCCAAGTAGCTGAAAAAATACCTCGATTTTTAAGATATATTCTGGCTTCTTCGCCGGCTCGATGTTTGTTGAGTAAGTAGCTGTAGTATTCTTGCGCTTGATTTAAAATACCAAGTAAGTTTTGTCTAGTTTGATCCTGAGTGTCAAAACTTCGTTGCGATAGTGAAATGCCGGCTTTTTCTGCCAAATGTCTTAACGCTTCGGCAAAAGTCATGCCGTCATATTTTTCTAAAAAAGTGAATACGTCGCCACTTTCATTACATCCAAAACATTTGTATCTTTGCAATGATTCATTGACGTAAAAAGATGGGGATTTTTCTGCATGAAAAGGACACAGAGCTCTATAATTCGCACCAACTCTTTGCAGAGAAATTCTCGATCCTATTTCTGCAATAATATCACTCGCTTGCTTAACCTGCTCAATTTCGGATGAGGACATACTTCGCTAGTATACCTGCCCCGCGCAAGTGCTGTAACTAGAAAAACTAGTAACTAACCGGAGTTAGCAAGCCTTGAACTTGAATGAT
>CAZTME010000069.1:0-6057 GCA_964614795.1 uncultured Pseudomonadales bacterium
CTTGCCAACCGATTTGTCGCATCTTCCTCACCCCATGGTTGTTGCCATTGAAGGAGGAAAACATGCGCACAACACAACCGATATGCAAGAATTTTGTTTTTTGGGAACCGGTCAAACTTCGGTAGAAGAATCGATTAGAGCTTGCCTGGAAGCGTATCACTCTCTCAAAGAGATTTTAAAAAATAAGGGTTTATCAACCAATGTTGGTAATGAGGGAGCATTTGCGCCGTCAAACATTGAAAGTAATGAAGCTCCATTGCAATTAATGATGCAAGCCATCGAACAAAGCGGCTACCAAGCTGGAAACGATATTTCTCTCGCTTTAGATCCCGCATCCTCAGAATTTTATGATCATGGATTTTACAAACTATCATTGGAAAAGGTGGGACTTTCATCTATCGAAATGATCAATTATTTTAAAAATTGGTTGGAAAAATATCCAATTGCATCTCTTGAAGATCCACTTCATGAAGATGACTGGGAGTTTTGGCCACAAATGAAGCAAATTACCGATCGGTTAAATGTGAAGTTGGTGGGTGATGACTTAACTGTTACCAATAAAGATAGATTGCAAAAAGCAATTGATTTAAATGCGATTTCTTCGATTTTAATAAAATTAAATCAAATCGGCACTTTAACGGAAACAATTGATTGCTGTATGTTGGCTAAGCAACATGGTTTAACTACAATCACTTCTCATCGAGGAGGAGGTGAAACCAATGACACAGCCATGGTTGATGTTGCCGTTGCCGTTGGCTCAAGTTATATAAAAGTAGGACCTACCAGAGGTGAAAGAGTGGCGAAATACAATCGACTGATGGAAATTGAGCGAGAATTAAGCTAAATTTCAAGCCCTTGAAACATAGGATTTATCGCTGGTGTCAATAATGATACTATCACCTGTTTTTACAAATACCGGCACCATTACTTTTAAGCCTGTTTCCAACTCTGCTTCTTTTTTTGCTTGACCTACGGTATTGCCTGCAGTTGCTTCTTCGGCATGAGTGACTTTAAGCGTGACTTTTGGTGGAACTCGCACCCCAATGGGTTTTTCCTGATAAAAAATTACATAAACCAAGGTGTCCGTAGTTAAAATCGGCAAATCTTCCTCCACTAAAGAGGTGGGAACACTCACTTGTTCATAACTGCGTTGATCCATGAATACAGCCTCGGTATCATCTGAATATAAAAACTGCATCTCCTGACTTGAGACTTCCACTTCTTCAACAGATTCTGTAGATTTGAAAGTATTTTCTACAGTAAATCCGGTTTTAACGTTTTTAAGTTTAACCCGCATCACAGCTGAACCTTTACCAGGACTCATGAACTCAGTTTTAGTCACGTAATGTGGCTCATTTTTAAAAAGAATGAACATATTTTTTCTTATGTTGCCTGCTTTAATGGTCATATTTTTCCTATCTATACATTTATTTGACTTAATTTTGAAACGAAATTCTGATTATTTTGCAAGAAAGATGTATTCTATCAAATTTTCTCAGGAAACCAAAGTACATCCTGAATTGAGTGAGCATTTAAGAGAATCATCATCAATCTATCCACTCCCAGTGCAATTCCTGCAGTTGGCGGTAATCCATTATCCAGTGCTTGAATTAAATCTTCATCAATTGGCCATGTGTTTCGATTGGTAGCGCTTCTTTCATGCAATTGATTAATAAATCTTTGTTTTTGTTCTTGAGCCGAAGTTAATTCGGTGAAAGCATTAGCCAATTCTAAGCCCGCCATGTAAAATTCAAATCTTTCTGCATATCTAGAGTCATTTGATTTCTTTAAAGAAAGCGCTGCTTGATCAGCCGGGAAGTCGTAAATGCAGGTTGGATACTCTAAGCCCAAATATGGCTCAATTTCATTAACATATATTATTGATAACAAATCGAGTAAAGTATATTCTGGATTTATGCGGTAATTTTTTTTAATCATAATTTCCGTGAGTAAATCACGATTGAATAGGGCTTGTTCATTAATTTGGGAAAATTGTTGATAGGCTTCCTGATATGAAATTTTGATTATCCGATTCAGGTGAATTTTGTGATTGTTGAAAACCAGAAATTGATCTTCTTGTTTTTTATTCCAATCTACATGAGTATTTTCGGCCTGATTATTTGCTAATTGAGGATTAATTAAAGAATTCTCAGGAAAATCTTCGGATAAATATTGAATTAATTTCAAACATTCATCCATTAAGTATTCATAATTAACATGAGGTCGATACCATTCGGCAATGGTAAACTCAGTCTGATGCTTTTGTGAGGGTAATTCATGAGCACGAAAAGCTTTAGTTAAGCAAAAAATCGGTTCCGGCATTTCAGATAAAATGCGTTTCAAATAAAACTCGGGACTGGTAGTTAAATATGCATTTATCGCCTGACCATTTGCCATATCATAACTTGCCCTCAGAGGCTCTAAAGTCGGTTCCGGATCAGGAGTTAAAGTTAAAAGTGGCACCTCAACTTCCAAATATCCATTTTCTAGAAAGAAATTTCTCAACCTTAAAATCAGTTGAGATCTTCGTTTTAATAAATTAAGTTTTTCGCTGTCACGTATACTTGATTTCATAAAGTGAAAATCCATTCTCGTCTATTTCGAGCCATCTGGCCCATTCTGAAGAAAATTTGCCGGGATTAATATAGCCAATTTCTTTTTCTAAGCCAGGTTGATGCACATGACCAAATATATACCAATGATCTTTTCGATAATTATTTTTTGCAAACTGCCAAAGGTCCATTTGTCTATTTATTTTTTCTTTTTTCTTAATAAGACTCTCAAAAAATTTCAATAAAGAGTTATCGTACTTTCTTAATCTATACAATCCTGATAATTTTTTGGAAATTTTTGGATGTCGTAAATCAAAACTCTTGCTTTGCAAATGACCATGTTGAATAATATAAGTAAATTCACCAATTTTTAGTTGAAAAGTATCTTGACAAGAGTAAGCAAATTGCTTCCAAGCAGAAGAATTTTTCACCAACAAATCGTGATTTCCCGGTAAGTATATCACTTTCTTTTGAGAAAGTATGGGGAAGAGCTTATTCCATTCAGAATTTTCAAAATCATTATAGGAACTGAACATGTAATCCCAAAAGTCGCCATTAATAATTACTCGATCAGCGCGATTAATTACTGCTTTAAGCCACACGAACTGTTTGAGGTTAAAATGATCTGACAAATGTGTGTCTGAAAAAATTATCCACTTCATTGTAAAATATACCTTATAGTCGCAGAATATCTACAAATTTTTTTCAACCTGCGTAAATATGAAAAGATTAATAGACTTGTCGCACAATAACAACAATATTCGCGTAATTCATGTTTTTATTGCGCGCCAAGTCTAATTTTCAAATTATGAATACTAATTTGTCTGATTCTAGCATAAAAATTCATCATTTCCTCTCTCAGGCGGGTGTTTGCTCAAGAAGACAGGCGGAAATTTTAATCAAAGATAAAAGAGTTTTTGTTAATCAAAATTTGGCAAAAATTGGTCAAAGAATCAATCCAACAATTGATCGAGTTTTTCTGGATAAAAAACCCATATCTATACAAAATTTTTTTGAATATTATTTAGTGGATAAACCATTAGGGGTGATTTCTACCACCAAAGATGAACTTAATCGCCAAACCGTTCTCAGTCTTCTACCTAAAAATATTCGTCGAATGTATCCGGTGGGCAGATTAGATGCGGATACAACCGGTCTCATCTTAATTACCAATGATGGCGAGCTCACTCATGTTTTAACTCATCCATCATTTAAAATTAGAAAATCTTACCTAGTAAAAACTGATCGACCACTTTCTGCGCTGGCGATCAATCATTTAGAAAAAGGAGTACTTCTTAAGGAGGGAAAAACCAATCCGTGTTTGGTAAAAATCAATCAACCGGATGAAATCATCATATCAATTAATCAGGGATGGAACAGACAAATTCGCCGAATGATAGAGAGAGTTGGATATGAGGTTGTTGCGCTACGAAGATTGTCTTTTGGACCATTCAACATTGAGCAATTAAATGGAAAGAGATGTTTGAAAATCGAGCTAAATCAAACTTTAAGAAACAATATTTTGCGTCCCAATCCCAATTAATGGAGTTGTTCCTCAAGATGAGCAAATGAATCGAGTTGTTAATGTGAAACAAATGTCATTCAGTAAAGATATTAAGTGAGCGGGATACCAGAATCGAACTGGCGCCTTCTCCTTGGAAGGGAGATATACTACCACTATACTAATCCCGCAATTCAAGCTCGCTCAACTAATTAACTTCTAACACAATTTCTTATTTCGTCACAAGTTCAATATTAACACATCTTAAACCATTTAGTATTGTAGCAATTGATCTAAATTTGATCCACTGTTAGATTTTTAAAAAAAACCATTTAAAAATCAAGAAATAATCTATGGTAATTATCATCTGTAATCAAAAAAAAGGTGAAAAATATTCACTAAATACTAGAAGGATTTTTTGACAACCAATAGCCCCGATAGCTGGCTAAAAAACCAAAAAACATCAATACGCTTGCGAGAACAAATCCCAAACCGTCATACTTTGAAATTATTAAGCCGGCAAGAATTGGGCCAATAATTTGTGCAATTGAAACTAATGATTGATTGATACCCAGTACTTCTCCTTGATTATTAATTTCAGTTTTTTCCGTAATAATTGCCGTAATTAAAGGTCCTAAAGGAGCATTTACTATTTGATAAAGAATTAAAAAAACAATAAATATTGCGATATTCTCTGAAAAAGGCATGCCTAAAAGCAATAGAATAAGAGCGGTGCTCAATTCGGCAATAAAAATTAGTAATGAGCGACGACGAAAAATTTTTTGCAACCATGCCACTCCAAAACCCTGCATAATAATGCTCATCAATCCCACTAATGAGAAAAGCAAACCGATCTCTTTAGAGGATAAACCTAAAGCAACATTGGTAAAACTTTGAAAACTAATCACAAAAGCATTAAACGAAATTGAAACTAAAAATGAAGCCAGGAGAACCAAGGCTACTCCAGATTTTTTCATTTTAAGAAATATTTCTTTGGGATTATTCGAAATTTGTTGTTCAACAAGATTATTTTTCCTTAAAGTTTCAGGTAGAATAAAGAAACCAACAACTGTTGCCAATAAAGCTAGAAATGAAGCTAACCAAAAGGGAGTAGTAATATCATATTGACTCAACAAACCGCCAAAAGCCGGGCCCACCAAAAAACCGACACCGAATGATGCACCAAGCAAACCATAGGCTTGTGAGCGTTTTTTTGCGGGCACAGAATCACTAATAACCGCCTGGGCAACAGAAATATTGCCACCTGTTATTCCGTCCAGAATGCGAGCTACAAAAAGCATCCAAACTGCTTGAGCCGAGGCAAATAAGGCCAAAGAGATTGCTGTTCCAAAAAGACTGATTAAAAGCAAAGGTCTTCGACCATAGACATCGGACAATCTGCCAATTACTGGAGTAGCAATAAATTGCGCAGCCGAAAAAGAAGCGAATAACAGGCTTAAACCCATCGTTTCCAATCCAAATTTTTGTGCGTAGGGATAAAATAAAGGAATAATTGTGCCGTAACTCAAGGCGTTAATCAGCATCACAGCAGATAAAAAAAACATTGTCTTGCGGTTATCTTTCATAAAGTTATATATCAAAAATCAGGTCTAAAAAAATCTTCTGATTGTAGCCAAGAATGGATGCTAAGTGGTATTATATGCTTTGTGAAAAAAATTTCACCTATTGCCAATAGGTAGAAGAAAATGCCCCGATGGCGGAATTGGTAGACGCGTCAGACTTAAAATCTGATGACCGCAAGGTTGTGTGGGTTCGAGTCCCCCTCGGGGCACAATTAAGAATAATGGTTAGACTTGTCGAACAATAAGATAATAGAATTGTCGCGCAATAAAAACATGAGCCAATGAATCGTGTTGATATTTTGCGACAAGTCTAATGAATTATTAGATCATTTTGTTATTGTGCGACAAGTTTATTTGACGATCGGGGAGTAGCTCAGATGGCTAGAGTGCGCGCTTTGGGAGCGTGAGGTCGCAGGTTCGA
>CAZTME010000070.1:0-6009 GCA_964614795.1 uncultured Pseudomonadales bacterium
TGAAATTCAAATTCAAACAACATATTTTGTGCAGATGTTAATTATCTGGCAGTTTTAGTAGATGAAACACGTTTTTTCTCTATTCTTTTTAGCTGGGAATTTATCATTACCGCTTTTGCTTCCAAATGATTTGCCAATGGTTGTTTTGCAATGTTGCTTGCCGTACTCAATTTTTTTTGTTGCTTTTTTAATCTTTCAATATTCAAATGAGTCAATTTGTTCAACCTGGCTTTGAAAGTCATATTGGGATTGATTCTTTTGCCGGTACCTAAAAAAGAAATTGGTTTAATCATTTCAAAAATGGATTATATCTCAAAAATAGAATGACACCATATAAACTTCCCACGAGATTACGCTCGGGGTTTTAGTTTGTTGCAAGCGGAGCTTGCGTTACTGCCTAACGGTTCCCTCATCGCCAAGCGACCTTAAGGTCGGGGATTTAAGGAAGGAAGGTTAAAAATTAGATGTAATAAACAACCGAATGATATTTTCGTGCCATAAACCTCATTATCTTCCAAAGTTTGCTCCCCAAGAATAAACATTTTAATCTCAACGTGAAATTGTGAGTTTGCTATATAGCAAACTCAAACCAGAATGACACTTAATTAACGGCCGATTTGTCTGGTTTAATGCTAGGTACAAACTGACGTTTGGTTTTGAGTTTGCTATATAATCAAAACACATGAAAGACTCCTATCAATTACTTGATTTCGGCAATCTTCAAAGATTAGAACTTTGGGCAGACAAAAAAATCATTCGACCGGATAAATCTGCAATTGGTCAACCAAAACAGCCTGAATTATGGCAATCTCCCGATTGTATTTTTTTACCCTTCTCTGCCGGAAATCACCAAGGTAAATGGCAAGGTAAAAATTTATCTCAAACCGATTGGCAAGTGAGATTTAATCAATGGAGATTCTCAGTGCGTCTGGGAAGCACCAAACAATTAGGTTTTTTTCCAGAGCAATTGCCAATCTGGGAACTTCTTTCACAAATTATTGCCGAAGTGAAGTCACAATCATCTGCTGAAATATCTCTTTTAAACGGATTTGCATATACTGGAGTCGCCAGCATTATCTCTAGTTTAGCTGGAGCAAAAGTTACCCACGTGGATAGTAATGCTAATGCCATAAATCAGGCGAGATTAAATCAAGAACTCAATCAAGCGCCAAACACTATTCGTTGGATAAAAGAAGATGTTATCAGCTTCATGCAAAGAGAAGCGAGACGCGAACATCACTACGATATAATTATCCTTGATCCACCCGCATTTGGACATGGATCAAAAGGAGAAAGATTTTCAATTCATAAAAATCTTTTGGATTTACTTAAGTTGAGTGGCAAACTATTCTCCAGAGATCCTTTAATTCTAGCTCTTTCTCTCTACTCAGGTAATCAAGAATTTTCCAAAATTAAAAATAACCTCAAAATCGAACTTCCTTATTTTAATTTTTATTCCGTGCCCTTAGTTTTGTTTGCAAAATCTGGAAAAATACTTTCAACGGGAACAACAATCCTTGGTTTTAACAAGTCATTGCAAAGCAACACCAAATTTTTATCGAAATTGAAGACCATCAATAAGGTTGGAATCTGAAGAAATTTTTTGTTCTTCTAAAGTTAAATCAAAAACTGCAACTTGATAACCATTGGGATATTTCCAATAATCGAGTGGTTCTTTATCTATTTTCACTTGTTCTTTCTGCCAATATTTTTCATTCGCATATGGATTAAGATTATCATTGCGACCAATAATTAATACTGTTTTAGGTTTTTTTTGATAGTTATGAATTATTTTATTTAAATTTTTAGCTTGAAATTTCAATCCATATTTTGCTTGATAACCATATTGGTCCATCGTGAAAACGTAATATCCAAATTCATCTGAGTATTTTTCAAAAATATCTTTGGCCATTTGACGATAAAATGACCAATAAATTTCATGATCGTCAACTTGAGCTTGCCAATAAATAACACTTCTTTGAAGAGCAAAATACAAATTAAAGCCTACAATTATTAAAAAAGAAATTTTTATCCAAATTGCTTTTGTCTGAAAAACATACCACACAATCCAACCAGTAATTAACAGCCAAAATCCTTCATAGTAATATGACCAAATCGCGCCTTTGAAAGGTAGGGTAATCATCCAAAAACCAAGCATAAAATATATTGACAATTTGGAAAAAAGCGAAAGACTTGAATTAATTTTTCTTGATGTTGTTAAAGCTAATATTAAGGTTATTAATCCAATTAATCCTCCAGCAATAGTGCTCCATGAGTTTGAGTATTGCCTAAAAAGAGAAAGAGAATCAAAAAATGCAAACATTCTTTGTCTTAGATAATCAACGAAATTAAAATCACTTTGACTATTGTTCTGAAAATATGCGAGAACTGATCTCAGCTGTAAAAAATCATGACGAAGATCAAATATCACAAATGTAGAAAGCGGAATAATGATTAAAAACCACCACATCACAGATTTGATATTATTATTTTTCCATTGATAAAAGGTGAGTAAGAAAAAAGATAAGATTGTAATGGGAACGCCAAAGGCCATCTGAAATTGAATTAACAATCCAAGAAGAAGGATGCTAGAAATCAACCACCTTATTTTCTTGGTCGAAAGATATTTCCAAATAGAGAAAATTGCATAAAAAGCTAGAAACAGAACTGGACTTTGTTGACCAAAACCCATTGAAGAAAAAACCATCAGTATTGAAAACAGACCTATCGTCATCCAAGCCACAGATTTTTCAAAAACATTTCTTAATGCAAAAAATGCTACTACCAATGCAAAATGAAATAAGAAGAACCACCAAATTCCAATCACTGCCGGATCACCATCCGATAGGATAAAAACGGGAAGATTTAAGTAATACCAAGCCGGACCATGAAAAACTCCGCTCACTCCCCCACTTCGCGGGCCGATGAGAGTAAATTTTTTTGTTTCAACTATTTCATCCATAACTAAAAAATCCCGCGCAATATCGGTATGAAATAAAATATCTTGTTTAAAAATTGGGAATAAATTAAGCAATAAAGAGAAAGCCACCAAACAGATACCAACAATCATGGCAAAATTGTTTTTGAAATTTTTTTGATTAAAAAAAACTACAATATTATTTTTCAACTAGACTCCACTCTTAAAAGAAGATCAACAAAAATTGATCTACATAATCATTACGGTTATTGAACAACTTGTCTATTGTAACGGAAAAATGTTGATAATTGAATCTTGTCATCCTCATCTTTAAATGCTTAAATTCAAACATTGAGATATGAAATCAAAAAATGTGTTATCTTTCTTCGCAATTGTTGTAATAATTTCAATATTATCAGCTGTTAGTTTTAAGTATGCTTTTAATCCAATAACTGATTATGGTCTTCAAAGTGCAAAAAATTCAGTTGATTATTATATTTACAAACCTGAGCCAATTCCCTTAGGTTTGATCAATGCAACAAATTTCACAACAGGAAAAGAGCTTGCGGGCAAAAATAATGCCGTGAGCGTGGCTTTTAATTATCCTTTAGATGCAAACAAAATCACAGAAGATAATTTTGAGTCAAAAATAATTACAATTACTCAAGTAGCCGTTGAAGAAAATTTTGATCTTAAAGTTTTCTCAGAAAACTTTTTAAAAGATTCAACGACACAACCCATTTCGCTTCAATCATCATTCATAAATCAGGCTTACTTCGTTTCCAAACCTTTTGAAAACACGAATATGAACGCTATTACTCTTCTCATGAATAACAACGTGTTAATCGTGATCTTATCACCAAGAGCAAATTATGAAGAATTAAAGCAAATGGCTGAGGCATTAAAATAAATTTTTGTCACAATTATCAAACAAGGAGAATATCCATTTTAAACAGATTCTTGATTCTGGCTAAGTGAAACAGGAGCTTGAGCTACTGCCTAAATGGAAGATTTATCTTCATGATTTACTGCTCAAGAAGCTGGAGTGTGTCAGATGGAAGTTTTTTTTTGAATAGACTTCGGAGTTATATTAAGTCATAAGAAATCGAACGAGCCAACAAACTGCACAAAAAATTCACAATGTTTAATTTGTCGGGGAGACAGGACTCGAACCTGCGACCACCCGCACCCCATGCGGGCATTCTAGCCATCTGAACTACTCCCCGATTTTGTTAATTAATAGTTGTTAAAAGAAACCTCCAGCTATTATGGCTCAAAAAATCATCTGCCACTCCGAAGTCTTGACTCAAATTCACCAATTTTGATTCTTCTCTTCAAGAATAATCTTCATGTTAGCTTGAAGTTTCTTTAAACTTTAAAACCGATTATAACTTCTCAAAGTTATGTTGTATACTAGATTTGTTATTTAGGCATTTATATTGAGTGTTATAGAGATAAAACTTAGTTATTTTAAAAAAGAAAGCAGAAATGAAAAATCTTTTTATAGTTATAGGCGTAACTGCGGGAGTGATTTTGTTTTTAGGCCTCTTAATTAAGATGCACAATAATAATGCCCCTCCAGCTATTATTCTTGAAGATAATCAAAATGAAGTATCAGATTCACGAATGGATGAATTAGATGGCACAAGTTGGGTGGTTAGCCAAGTTGCAGGTAAGGATGCCGGCAGCTTTGGTATTACCATGACGTTTTCGGAAGGAAAGGTTAGCGGTTCGGATGGATGCAATCGTTTTTCAACTGCCTATTCTCAAACGGGTTACTCAATAACTTTCTCTCCTGAAATGATGGGCACTCTTATGGCTTGTGAGCCGGGAATTATGGAAATGGCCAGTTTATTTCGAGATAATCTTTCGGCGGTTACTTCTGTAAATTACAGTGATTCTGGCAAACAATTGCTTGATGAGTCAGGTAATGTTGTCATCGAAATGATTCCGGCTCTCACTAATTTACAAAACACTAAATGGGAGTTGATTAATTATAATAATGGTAAAGAAGCGGTGGTTGGTTTGATTGAGGGAACTAAAGGAAATTTGATCTTTGAAGACACAAAGTTTTCCGCCACAGCCGGATGTAATCAAATTTTTGGTGAGTTTTCCACCAGTAATGGCACACTTAGTTTTAGTCAAGTTGGCTCAAGCTTAATGTTTTGCACAGAAGAAGGAGTTATGGATCAAGAAGCTGCAATTATTCAAGCTTTAAATAATTCAACCAATTATCAAATCGAAGGCACTCTGCTGACAACCAGAGATGAATCAGGTTCGATGCAATTGGTAGCCATATTAGTGGAATAAGTTGAGAAGAATTTTGTCGCGAAATAAGAAGTAGCACCCATTTGAATGGTTCGAGCACACTTTCATTTCGCATCAAATCTATTTTCTACACTTTACGTTACGCTTAGTCTGTACTATACATACATAGTACGAATTTTTAGTAGTAGACTTGTCGCACAATAAGAACATCAATTAAAAAAACCATGTTGTTTCTATGCAACAATTCTAGTAATTAAGGAGAATTATGCCAGCAACTGCAAAAAATAATGCAACATCAAATATCAAAAATATCTCAACTTCTCAAGATAGTTCTGAGCAATCCGTAAGAAGACAAGCCGTAGGTATTGCCATGCAACAAATTGAAAAAGAATTCGGCAAGGGCTCGATCATGAAAATGGGTGATTCATTGAAAAATATGGCAACAATTCCCGTTGTTCCCAGCGGATCACTCTCACTCGATTTGGCCTTGGGAGTCGGGGGCTATCCCAAAGGAAGAATTATTGAAATTTACGGTCCAGAAGCATCAGGAAAAACCACTCTTTGTTTGCATGCCATTGCCAATGTTCAAAAAGAAGGAGGAATTGCAGCATTTGTCGACGTCGAACATGCGTTAGATCCTTTGCGAGCTCAAAAAATTGGCGTCAATTTAAATGATCTTCTCATTTCTCAACCTGATTATGGAGAGCAAGCATTGGAAATCGCCGAAACACTAATTCGTTCTGGTGGTGTGGATATAGTTGTCATTGATTCAGTGGCGGCATTGGTGCCAAAAAGTGAAATTGAAGGAGAAATGGGTGATTCGC
>CAZTME010000071.1:0-5765 GCA_964614795.1 uncultured Pseudomonadales bacterium
AGGATTTTGGAAATAGCATCTTCGTGGATATAGGCTCAACGACCGCAGATATAATACCGATCAAGAATGGCAAACCTCTGGCAGGAAAAACAGACTTTGAGCGCTTAAAGAACGGAGAGCTTGTATATACAGGTGTGCTTCGAACAAATATAGCGACTATTCTTGATAAAGTCAAGCTAAGTGGCGGAGTTTCGCTCATATCATCAGAACTTTTTGCTATAACTGCTGATGCATATCTTGTTCTTGGGATTATCTCCCCGGGGGATTACACATGCGACACCCCGGATGGGGCGGGAAAGGAGATAATCGATGCAAGAAGGAGGCTTGCCCGTGTTGTATGCGCCGATCTTGCCCAGATAGAAGAGGATACGCTGGTTTTGATAGCACAGCAGGTTATGGAAAAGCAGGTTGAGGATATAGCAGCTTCAATTCAGGATGTTGCCAGTCGGCATGATTTTAGATCATATAGTAGCATGTGGTATTGGAGAGTTCATGGCCAAAAAAGCTGCTGATGAGCTTGGATTCGAAATCGCTCTTATCTCAGAGCGATATGGAGGGGAGATATCTAAGGTATTCCCTGCATATGCTGTTGCGCGGCTACTTAGCGAAAGCTGCAACTCCTGATGGGCTATAATTCTATCTCCAGACCGATAATCGGATGCTCCAGTCCAAAGTTTGATATGACCTCAGGGTGCAGCTCACCAAACACTCCTGCCCTCTCACCTCTTATCATGATATCTGCACGCCTGTCTTCAATGAATGTTTTATTTTTTTTAGTTAATTGATTAAAAAGCGTAGTCTTACCAGCACTGGTGTAACCAACTAAAGCCACGGTAAAAACCCCTTTAGATTTCCTTTGGGCGATGTGATTGGAATGCTGTTTGGCGATTTTGGCTAATTTGGCAACTAATTCTTGACGAATGCGCCGGCTTCGCCGGCGCTCAATCTCAATATTTGTTTCCCCCTTACCTCTAGTACCAATACCCGCTCCTTGTCTTGAAAGAACGTTACCTCCCAATCCATAGGCTCTTGGTCCCAAGTGATCAATTAAAGCCAATTGTATTTGCAATTTAGCTTGCGTTGAAGTGGCGTGTTTTTCAAAAATTCTTAAGATTAAATCAACTTTATCCCAAACCTGAATGTGCGGATTAACCGACCAAAGTGCTTTTTCAAGTCGAAAAAGTTGCCCCGATTTAACCAAGTCGTTTATCACCACCACATCAATTTTTTTGCTTTTCACTTCTTCGATTAACTGGGTTAGTTTTCCGGAGCCGATATAGGTACCGGGATGAGGATGAACCGCGTGTTGAACACTTTCTCCGATAATTTCTCCTCCATATGTTTTGATCAATTGCCTAACCTCTTCCATAGCATCAATCGCCCATTCTTTATGAGTGTGGGGGTCAATCACTTCTAAAATATAAAAATTGTTTTTCATGATTAAACTAATTAAATCTCCTACATGCGACCATCTATGATATTTACTAATGTCAACTAATAACAAACCTGAGTTTGGTCCCCGTTGGTTAATAGACAACAATTATAATTTTAACTTATGATGCAAACACAAGTAGATGCTCACGAGGGTTGATTGCGATTAAGACTATTACTGCCAATATGGCAATAATTGAAACAAGAATTAATATTTCAATCAAAGTAAAAGCTTTTAAGGGGGGTTTGCTTCTCATTCCTCGATGACATTTTTAAATTGATTGCAGACTTTTATTATGACTGAAGATTGCCAAGCAAATTATTAATAAAGCAAAAATTAGAGATAGATAAAATCCAAAAATAATCGAACCAATCGTGCTTAAAAATAAGTAAATAAAAAATGATGAGGATATCAGCCATGGGGGTTTTCCCGATTTATTAACCACAAAAAATCCAATGGAAGAAGCGATTGTCCCGGAAACAAACCAACCGAAAAAATTAAGTAATGGTACGCCGTAATAATTCTCAAGAGAAGGATTAGACCATAACCAAAGTCCCAATTTTGTTGCCACAGGATCAAAAACGACATCCAGTAAAGTTAATATGATGGCAGATATAATAATTCTAACGATTATATTTTTTGTTAAGTGCCAAGTGATTGTCATACAGCCCAATACCAATGGTACATATGCGAATGGTAAGTACCAAGGAACTAAATCAAAAATTAGGTAACCATGCATATTGCCATAATGAAAATGAGAGTAAGGAAAACCGGTCACAATGGATTGCGCCTCGAAAATAAGCGCGAAAAGTCCCAAAATTACAATTAAGAACATAGCCTTGTAGATTTTAAGCCACTTGATTAATGAATAAAAACTCGGTAAAGCAATCAAAATGGTTGAGATAGCAGAAGAAATCCAAGCTATGGGCCAGAACAAAGGATGATTGCGCAGAATGGCTGGAAAGACAGATTCCCACATAAAGATTATTTATAAATCATTTAGATCAAAAAGTCATTGACTGACAATGTTGAAAAAAGCTGAAAATCAAATAACAAACAGGCTGTATAATCGCCACTATGCAAGCAATAACATTAATTTTTCCCCATCAACTAGTTCATGAACATCCTATTCTTGATTTGAAAAGAAAAATTATTCTGGCTGAAGAGTATTTATTTTTTCGTCAATTTCAATTTCATAAACAAAAGTTAATTTTTCACAGAGCCGGCATGAAGGCTTATGCCAAATTTTTAACTGGTAAGGGTTTTAAAGTTGAGTATATTGACTCAAATCAATTACTAAGTAGAACGGATTTATTCAAATTGCTTTCATCAATGGAAGTAAATGAGATTCATTTAATGGATACTGTCGATGATTGGCTGGAAAAAGATATTCAAAACGCCCAAAACAGTTATGACATTAAATTCAAAAGGTATGATCATCCAATGTTTTTATTAAAAAAATCTGATTTAAAAAAATATCAGAAAGAATATGAAAATAAAAAAATCACACAACATATTTTTTACGTTCATCAAAGAAAGCGCTTAAAAATACTTGTTGATAAACAAGAAAATCCCATTGGTAATCGCTGGAGTTACGATTGGGATAACAGAAAACCAATTCCCAAAGATTTGGAACTTCCTCAAATTAATTATTATGAGAATGATTTTATCACTGAGGCAAGAGAATATGTTGAAAATTATTTTCCAAACAATCCGGGCGTTAATGCCAACTTAATTGTTCCGGTCACAAGAGAAGAAGCGCTTATTCATCTTAATACTTTCATTAAAGAAACTTTGATTAATTTTGGAACATATGAAGATGCCATAGATCAAAATCATCCTGTGCTATTTCATTCTCTTTTAAGTCCCTTATTGAATGTTGGCTTGCTTTTACCTATGGAAGTGATCAAATCTGTTCTTGAAGCTTATGAAAAAAATACCTTGCCCATTAATTCAGTTGAAGGTTTTATCAGACAAGTAATCGGTTGGAGAGAATTTATGCGAGTAATGTATGTTTTGAGAGGATCAAATATTCGCAAAAATAATTATTTTGATCAACACAAAGAATTATCAAATGAATTTTATCAAGCAAAAACTAAAATTCTTCCTGTAGATGATTCAATCAAAAAAGTTTTAAAGTATGGATACACTCATCACATTGAGAGATTGATGATTTTGGGAAACTTCATGCTACTTTCCGAGTATCATCCCGATTCGGTTTACAAGTGGTTTATGGAAATGTTTATAGATGCCTACGATTGGGTGATGGTGCCAAATGTTTATGGCATGAGTCAATTCGCTGATGGCGGAAGCTTCACCAGTAAGCCATACATCTCAGGCTCTCGCTACATTACCATGATGGGCAAGTATCCCAAAGGAGCCTGGGCTCAAGTTTGGGATGCTCGCTTCTGGATCTTTATAGATAAACATCAGCAAAAATTAAAATCAAATCCCAGAATCAGTCTGCTTGTTAAACAGCTACAAAATAAAAACATTGATTCTCTAAAGAAATTAAGCGAATCTGTGGTTGTTTAATCAATCCGCTCTCACTTAGAGAATGACATATCTGATTTAAAAAATCTGACAATTAATAGCGATCACAAAAATCATCTATTTAGGCATCTGCTAGACAATGTTATTCAATCGGACACATGATAAAAACATGAGTAAAGACGATGTTGCCCTTGTACCTGATATCTTCTCTTCCGGTAGTCAAAAGCCCAAGTTTTCACTTGGGCTTTAAATGCAATTCGTGATTGAGTTACTTTCTTGGTGTTTTGAAAGATAAGACCGAACTTTGTATTGTTTGACCTGATGATGAGGTAACGATCACTTTGTAGTAGTATGTTTTCCCCGCACTTAGATTGTTTAAAACAACTGCTCTTGTAGCAACATAATCATTGAGCTTGGTAGCTAAATTCAACCTTGTTGTCGACGTTCCATACTGCACCGTAGCCGAAGTTGGCAATGACGTTGTCCAAGATATCTTGGCAGAGCTTTTTGTCACTTCAGAAACAATAGGCTGAGTCATACTCAGAACAGGTGTCGGGGTTGGAGTGGGGGTTGGTGTGGGAGTTGGTGTGGGAGTGGGAGTGGGTGTGGGGGTTGGTGTGGGAGTGGGCGCCACCACTTCAACAGTAACTGGCATTTGTGCAAATGCTGTTGTATTCGACTTAATTCTTTGATTGCCGGTGTACAAGCCAACTGGCACCGAAGGATAGACCTTTATATACATTGGCAAAATGGTGCCAGGGAAAATTCCCCCGCTTACTGCACCTCCAGTTGTGGTCATCAATATGCCCAAATTACTGGTTGGGTAGCCATAGAATAAATATTGAGGCGCCCAAGTTGAAACTAGATCACCAACATACTTGGATTCGCCCTGAGCAACCGTAACGGTGATCACACCCGGATCATTAAATCCAATTTCTGAAAACGGCACCGGGGTGGGACTTGGTGTAGGTGTGGGCGTAGGCACAGGTGTGGGTGTAGGCGTGGGCACTGGCGTTGGTGTTGGGGTTGGTGAAGGACTTGGCGTAAAGGTGGGCACTGGCGTTGGTGTTGGGGTAGGAGTTGGTTCTACCCAGCCACCAAATACTTTTGTGAATGAATATTCATTATTCCAAGTAGAGTTTTGTTGATTCATGTAGCCATAATCAAAACAGGTGAGGTTTTTATTGTAATCAAAACTATATTGAAAACCAATTTTACTCGGTTCCACAACCTTCAATCCGTCAATTGTAATTTTGAAAATATCAGATTTTTTTACATGCATCACTGCATTGGGTTTCCAATATAAAACTTCGTTGCTATAAATCACATCAATTTTTCCTGGAATTACTTCAGATGTGGTGCCCACAATCGTTTGTCCATCTTCACTCATAACAGTGCTAAATTTTTCTATGGTAACGGTAGGATTTTCATACCTAGTGACACCATAGGTATGAGAAAAGAAATCAGGATTCAGCACGACTGTATCTGCCAAGAAATCTTCTGAACAAAGAGGGTTTGCGCTGATATTCGCAGTCAAAGTAAATAACTCGTTCACGTTGTAACTGGTTGAAGTGAGCGTTGGCCCACCACCAGCTTGAGCAAAGTTGAAGATGCCAAAACTAAAAATTGACACCAAAACCAATGAGAATACGATAAATTTTGAATACATTTTTTTCATATCCTCCGAGTATAACACTGCACAGCTTTCAATTTCATATCTATGGATAACAGATTTGTTCTGCAGGTGATCTATAGTTCATCAAGTGGTAAGAATACCTGTAATTCGTGATTTGGAGAAGATCCTTATCACTTGGCAAACCATATCCTGGAGAAAACCGTG
>CAZTME010000072.1:0-5628 GCA_964614795.1 uncultured Pseudomonadales bacterium
ACCCGCGATCAACGCTGGGCAATGGTTAGAATTTTGGAACGAATCGACTATTATTCAGCCATGAGACTAATTGGTCGGGATCGACTAAAACAACATTGGGCCGAGCTCAAATCAAGTATTCGACCAGAACACATCAAGGATGCCTATGACTTCATGGTATCTAGATAATTTGTATCCACTTCAAGAAAAGGTCTGCATGGAAGTGATGCAGTCTAAAGGTTTACTCAATCTTTATCTAACTGGTGGTACCTGTCTATCCAGATGTTACCTAAATCACCGATATAGTGATGATCTAGATTTCTTCTACCACGAACAAGATAAAAAAGAACAAATTAAGCAAATTCTTACCAATCTTAAGCATCAATTCACCGTTGACACTTTACAACTAAATACTCAAGATTGGAGCTTTCTTTCTATCAAAATTAACAATCAACTAAAAGTTGATTTTGTGAAAGATGTCGGCACTCACTTTGGCGAACTGTCAGAACATCAACTCTACGCACCTATAGACAACTTGGATAATATCCTAGCAAATAAAATTTCGGCTATCATGGGAAGGGATGAGCCGAAAGATTTGGTAGATATCGTTGCCATTGCCTCATATCACAAAATTAATTGGCCAAAAATATTTACCGCAATCAACTCCAAAGCATCGGGAATCATGCCTCCGCTGGTAGTTAAACGTATGGAGGAATTTCCCCTCACTTGGCTAAGTAGAATTAATTGGGTGAACTCTGCACCAGTAGCAATAGATTTTAGAATAAAACTTGATAAAATTGCAGAAGAAATGTTGAATTATGAACAAAAAAATTAAAAAAGGCTTTGCCATCTTTTTTGTGATCTTGATGATTTTAAGTCTATTGGGCAGCAGTTTGATTGGGCTGATTAGTTTGCTATAAATACAAATCAGATACGTTGCAGATCAGGTTCTGTCACAAAATCACAACCCAATCCAGATGCCGAATCATATAAATCGTGGTTTTCGCCAAAAAAATTATTGCAAAGAATTTCCTATGTACAGCCTAAATACACCACTGCGCTTTGTTAAAGGTGTTGGTCCGGCCAGAGCTCAACTTCTTGATCAAGCAGGCTTAAAAGTAGTTGCCGACATTTTACTCACCCTGCCTTTGCGTTACGAAGATCGATCTCAGGTTTTAAAAATTAATCTATTACCCATCAATCAAACTATCAGTGTTTCCGCTACGGTAATCAAAGTGAGAGAATCTTTTGCCAGAAAACGTTTTGTTTCAGCGGTTTTGAAGGACGATACAGGCTCAGTAAATGCTTTATGGTTTAATAATAAATTTGTAGCCAAACAATTAAAAATTGGAGAAACCTACATTTTTAGCGGAAAGGTTTCTGTTAAAGGCACGTTAATTCAACCACAATTTGAATCGGGTTTTTTAGCGGAAGATGAACGTATTCATACAAGCAGATTAGTCCCTTTATATTCTTCAACACTACCATTGCCCGGTTCGGCTTGGCGCAGGCTTCTCAAAGAAATCACCGATCATTTGGACAAGACCGGTTTACAAAAAGAAGACCTGCTTTACCAAACCAGCCTGCGCCAAAAAACACCCTGCCTACCAATTCAAGAAACTCTGCCGACTCTTCACTTTCCCTCATCGGAAACAACCGTCATCGAAGCTCGAGAAAGATTGGCCTTGGAAGAATTAATCCAACTCATTCAACACAGTCAAAATTTACAAGAACAATGGCAAAAACAAAAAACCGTTTTTCGTCTTCCCAAAATCTCACCCGAACAGATCATTTCCGAAAACTTACCCTTTCAACTTACTCAAGCTCAAAATAGATGTATTAATGAAATTTTAGATGATCTTCAACAAAAAAAACCTATGAATAGATTATTAATGGGCGATGTAGGTTCCGGCAAAACCATTGTGGCCGGCATAGTTGCACAACATTTACTCAATCACGGCATTAACGTAGCGCTGGTGGCACCAACCAGGATATTAGCCGAGCAACATATTGCCTCGCTTCAAAAATCTCTACCCAATCTAAAAACCGAGCTAGTCACCGCTTCCTCAAATCACTCTTTAAAAAAATCCCCAAAATCATCATCAAAGCAACTTACACAACCCACCTTATTTATTGGCACTCATGCCATTCTCAATAAATTAAATCAAGCTCAAGTAGGCTTGCTCATTTATGATGAACAGCACCGTTTTGGTGTGAGCCAACGTTCACTAGCCGGCGAATTAAAAAAACAGCCACATTTACTAACTATGACAGCCACTCCCATTCCTCGCACGCTTTTACTAAGTATTTTTTCACATCTTAATGTTTCTCACCTGGATGAATTGCCGGCTAACAGATTACCAACCAAAACTTGGCTCTTAACCGAAAATAAACGCCTCAAACTTTATGACTGGCTTACACAACAAATACAAACGGCTAAAGATTCACCTTTTCAAGCGATTTTTGTCTGTCCATTTATTAATGCTTCTCAGGCTGAAGGATTTGATCATGTCAAAGCGGCCGAACCATTATATAAAGAACTACGGAAACATTTCTCCAAAAAGATAAAAATTGCTCTTTTGCACGGCCAACAACAGAAACAAGAACAGCAAGAAATCATCGCCGACTTAAGAAATCATCAACTTGATATTTTAGTGACGACCACTATTGTGGAAGTAGGCGTGGATTTGCCTCAAGCCAGTTTAATTGTCATTGAGTCCGCGGAAAGATATGGATTGGCCAGCTTGCATCAATTGCGAGGCAGAGTAGGGCGGGCCGGGCAACAAGGTTTTTGCGCTCTATTTACTTCAGAAAAAATTTCTCCTCATGCACGCTTAAAACAATTTCCACACATCAATAACGGTCAAGAACTAGCCGAGCTGGATTTGAAAAATAGAGGAGCCGGTGATTTGTTTGGTTTTACTCAAACCGGTTTTGATGAATTAAAGTTTGCCAGCTGGACAAATCTAACACTCATTCAACAGGCTAAAAATCTTGGCGAGAGCTTACCAAAAGATTGGCAAAGCATCTTACCAAGAAGGAAAGAATCACAGACTGCAAATATTTTGTCAAATTAAATTTGCCAAAAACAAGCAATTCAAAAAAAACTTGTCGCGCAATAGGCACATGTCCCAAAAGAAACCGTGTTGTTATTGCGCGACAAGTCTAATAAATACAATTAAACAAAAAAGCAGTGCTTGAGAGAATCAATTTTTAGTCGTATAATACCTAACCTGCAATAAATTCAAACATCATCATTAATTAAAAAAGAAAGCATCACATGGGAGCCCTACCAAAGAACAAAATCACCAGAGCCGAAAGAGGCAAAAGACGTGCTGGTAACACACCTAATTTAACTAAAGATATCAATTCCAACACTGTGCCATTACACAAACAATCTTTAAGCAACGCCATGTTGGCAGATATGGGTTTTTCTCAAGAAAAAACCAATCGCACTGTTCACAAACGTCGATCCAGAGATAATGCATCAAGATTAGAACAACTTCCAGCTGATAACGCTCAACCCGCCTCGACTCGCAGTAACGTTAGCAATCAACATCGTGCCCAACACAAAGGTTAAAACCGCAACAACTTACTCAGAAAAAACTCAAAAAACAGTGAGTAATTTTTCTAGCATTGATCCAAGACATAAAGATCGAGTGACGCGTTTTCAACATTTGTTCGCCTGGACTTTCACTCCGGAAAAACAACAATCTTCCCAACTTACCAACGCACCAAAAATTATTCAAGACATTATTGCAAAGTTACCAACAATCGATGAGCAAATTCAAGCGGTGGCACCAGAATGGCCACTGGAGCAAATGAATAAAATCGATTTAAGTATTTTACGAATTACTCTTTACGAGGCATTAGTTACGAAAACTCCCAAAAAAGTCTTACTTAATGAAGCCATAGAATTAGGGAAAGCATTTGGCACAGAAAATTCGCCGGCATTTATCAATGCGTCCTTAGCAAAAATTCTTCTTGAGGAAAAATCATAAAATTTGATCAAAAAATTCCTTCTTCTCAAATAACGCTGATCAGGGTACACTTGGCGTGTGGTTTTCACGACTTCAACATAAATAAAGAAGAAAAAAATATGCCAACTCAAACCTCCGAAGACATTCTTCACACTGTGTACGCCATCGTGGCGGATGTTACCAACACCGACCCTTCAGAATTGTGGTCGGAAGCTTTGTTAATAGAAGATCTTAACATTACCGAAGATGCTATTCGCATAATTGTGCGTCAACTCAACAAAGAGTTTGACATTTCTCTTTCATTAACAGATATTCTTGAAGAAGCGGAGACCTTAACTTTATTAGATTTAGCCACTTATGCCTCAGAAGAAGTCGAACTCGGATAACTCTCCAACCACTTTGCCACAGTTTAAAAATCCTGCACTTCTAGAAAAGGCTTTAACTCATAGAAGTGCTTTAAATGAAGAAATTTCTTCGGCGCAAGAATCCAATGAGAGATTGGAATTTTTAGGTGATGCCGTTTTGGAACTCGTGGTCACTCGTTATTTGTTTGATTCATGCCCTCAAGAACCGGAAGGTATTTTAACCGCTTATCGTAGCGCTTTGGTTAAAACTACCACTTTGGCTCAACTGGCACAAACATTTGGACTGGGAGAAAAACTTTATTTAAGTCGTGGTGAAGAACGCTCCGGCGGAAGAACCAATCCCAGTTTACTAGCCGATACTCTTGAGTCAGTAATTGGCGCAATTTATTTGGATGCCGGTTTTAAATCGGCTGAGAGCTTTATTCTTTCTTGGCTACCCAACAGTTTTCAACAAGCCTTACAACAAAAACTCTACAAAGATGCCAAAAGTGAGCTTCAAGAAAGAGCTCAAGCGAAAAAATTGCCAACACCTCAATATCAAGTTCTCAGTGAAAGTGGTCCGGACCATGATAAAGAATTCGAAATAGCCGTTTTGATAGGAGAAAAGGTTTATGGCAAGGGTATTGGCAAATCCAAACAAATTGCCCAACAACAGGCCGCTCAACAAGCCTTAACTCAATTGGAAAAGAGCGCTTGAGTTAAGCGCATTATCAAGGTATAATACGTGCCTTATCAACTAAAAAGTAATTAAGAGGAAAAATTATGTTAAAAATCAAGTTAGCTCGTTTTGGCAAACGCCATCAACCGGAATATCGTATCGTGGTTAATGAAGCCAGAGACAAAAGAGATGGTGCCTACGTGGCTCTACTTGGTACCTACGCACCAACCAGAAATCCAAAAGTTTTAACTTTGGATTTAAAAGCCTACGACGAATGGCTTAAAAAAGGCGCTCAACCTACAGAAACCGTTGCCAATTTGGCCAAACGCGCTTCTTCCAAAGACCCATTTCCTCCTAAAAAGAAAAAACTTTCAAAAAAAGCATTAGCAAAAAAACAAGCCGAGAAGGAGACCAAAGCTCAAGAAAAAGCAACTGAGGTTGCAGAAAAAGCCCAAGAAGTGAGTGAAGCAAATACTCAAGAGGCCAAAACCCAAGCCAATCAAGAACAAGAAGCTCAAAGTTAAGCATTTAATTAAGTTTTAACATTAGATTAATGTAAGCGAAAAAGTTAAGCTTAAAAACAAAGACTGTAATTAAAAAAATAGTAGTTTAGTAGTAATATCTGCCCAAATACTTATGAAAAATT
>CAZTME010000073.1:0-5577 GCA_964614795.1 uncultured Pseudomonadales bacterium
GCAACCGGCAAACTCTGCCAACATTTTTTTGGTACTTCGGAAGCATTTTACGAATTACGCTCTCATCATCACGCTCACTTGGTTTGTGAAAAATGCGGAAATATTCAAACCGCGAATTGCCCACTGCCAAAATTGAAAGATACCAATAATTTTCGTTCCGATCATCACCATCTTACTATTTTCGGCACATGTAATTATTGCCAAAATTCGCATTTAGAGAAATAATTAATTTCTAATACCTCAACTGAAGACAAATTAGTATCTGCAATAATTACATGCACATTTTAAAAGACTCAACAGGCTCAACACATGAGAGGGACTCTGAAGAGAAAAAAATTGAAATTGTCCAACTAAAAATCGAGCAAATATTAAAAGCACTAGCGAAATTATATGATAAGAAAAAATTCCCTTATCATAATTATGAACATTTTGAAGCGGTAAAAAAAGCCTCACTTGTTTATATTGTTCACGTTAACCATTGTTTTTACAGAAACAGTGCCGAGCAATCTTCTTCATCCAAAAAAATTGATTATAATAATCTAGATCCGTTAGCATTAGTTCAATCAATTAAGAAATACAATCGTGAGCATCAAACTAATTTTAATATAGATGATCTTAAAATTGCTTTTCGATTATTCGCACTAGCTCATGATCTGGGCAATGATCCACAAATTTCTTACCATCTATATAATGAACAAATGGATAGCCATGACATTTTGAGCACAAAAAGACTTAGAAAAAATATTAATAAAAAAATAAAAAAAGCTTTACGAGGTAGAAATTTAGATGATGAATATTTGCATTGGCAAGAAATGATTTCTGAGGGAAGGTCAAAACAAATATTTAAAATAATTGCTCAAAATCTGAATTTTTCGAGTGAATTAATTGATTTGGTCTGTTACTTGATTGATTGTTCTCATTTTGATCCCAGTGAAGATTTAAAAAATTGGGAAAAACCATTCTGGCTTATGGTGCAAATATGCGATCAGGTTGGAGGTAATCTTTTTGTTACGCCCACAAGCAATCAATTTGATGCTGAAGGAAGACCTGGCAACTCCTCAAAATCCTTAGAAGATAACACACTTCACCTTGCTAAAGTTGGACTTTCTTTATTGAAAGAAATGATGATTGTGAATTATGACTATCGAAAAATCATGATTAACTTGGGTGATTTTCTCAATTTCATACCAAGACGAATTAAATCATTATTAACATTACCAAAAAAGAACTCTCTTGAGCGCATTTGGCAATTTAAAACTCCAGAGCCACCCATCTAATACTTTTCACTCATCGCACCCAAAACTCTGGATAATGCTTGATGATGAACGGTCGGCTTGCCATCTGCGCCAAGAAAAGAAAAACCAGCAAATGGACCGGGAGCACCTCTGAAAACAAAAGGCGTAACGGCCACGATGCGCTCGTCCTTCAGCCAAATATTTTCCAGCGCGTATTTATAATATTGATCAAGTTTGCGAGCTGTAGTTTTGTTATACTCCCAACCCGTTTCGGTAATAAAAACAGGCATAGCCTCATATCCATGTTTTGCTAAAAATGCCAACTCATACTCAAACCCCCGCAAGGAATTTTTGCCACGATTGGTAGGGGGAGCGCTAAACGCGGGATTGGGATATGAGTGCGAGTTCCAGGCATCGGCGTATCTAAAAATTTCCGGATCAAACTCCAGCATTTGTTCCAGGTAATTAAATGCCTCCAATGTTACTTTGCCATTTGGAGCGGCCAAATCCATGGCTGCGGGTAAAATAACAAAGTTTTGATCCAAAGCCTTTGCCCATTGACTGCTGAAGCGAAATATTTTGGCATAATCGGCCGGATCAATTTCATTTTCCCATTCTTTTGCATGATTCACCTCATTGAAAACAATGATATGTTTTTCCTGAGTTGGCCAATCCAATTTGTTGAGACTATTTAATTGCGTGACAACATCAAAATAACTTGGCTTGAGCCAAACACCATTGTGTGCTCTGGTAACCAACCGAACAATTGGCACTACTTTTTCTTTTTTCGCCAAATCAAAGAAGTTCTGCCAATCTTTAGGCTTGCCCACGTCTTCAAGCGAGTAGGGAATAGTCACATAAACCCATTTTTCTTCCTTGGGATCTTGAATGCGTAGTAAAGGTAAGGCTAAACTCAATTCTTCCGGATGAAGCAGGTGCATACCCATTTTGGCTGATCCTGCAGAAACCAAATGAAAATTTACTGTTAAAAAAAAGAAAAAAAGTGCGACTAATAAAGCTTTTATATATTTTTTCAAGGTGGCACATTATAGCACTTTTCACCCTAAAAATCTATTTGCTCTTTGCTTAGGAAGTTTGTTATACTGGTATACAGATGAAAATTTTTTTCGCGACTTTTGCGTGGATGTTCTTGGCCCTTGGTTTTGTCTTTTCTCTAGCCGGCTCAATTCTATTTGGTCAAAATTTAGCATTTCCTATTAGTTTAAATTCTGTTTATGGCAGTGATTCTTCAATCGAAAACATTAATCAAGGTGCTGTTCTTTCCGCCGAAACAGAAATTTTAGTCAATGAATTGCTAATGAATGGTCATGATGCAAGGCCACTTCTGGTTAGTAATTTTTTAGAAAGACACAACTCACCTCTCACTCCTTACGACGAATATGGCTATTTTTTTGTTGATCTGGCAGATAGAAACGGTATTGATTTTCGTCTACTTCCGGCTATTGCCATGCAAGAAAGCAATTTGTGCAAAGCTATTCCTCCTGATAGTTTTAATTGTTTGGGTTTGGGTGTACACGAACGTGGCACTTGGCATTTTGATTCCTACCGAGATAATTTTGAAGCGGCAGCCAAGATTCTAAAAAAGAACTATATTGATCAAGGTTTAACCACTCCGGAACAAATTATGCGTAAATACACTCCCAAATCCAACGGCAGTTGGGCCAATAGCGTTAACCAATGGATGGCGGAAATGCGATACAATGATCGAAAATTGGGACGAGAGTTGAAGAAAGATACTTCGGTGTTAGAGTTTGCCACACCCACCAATGAAAGCGAGTAATTCGCCTTTCCCAGATTAAACTTTCTTCTTTTAAGGTGAAATATTTTGCTTACTTTCTTTCACTAGACTTGTCGCACAATAAGAAGATGAATTAATTTGATATAGATTTTGGAACATTTTCAAGGCGCTTGCGACTGATAGTAGCTAAAGCTACTTGAAGGAGCAAGCAACATATGAAAATGACCAAAAGATGAGCAAATGAATCGTGTTGTTATTGTGCGACAAGTCTACTAGTTGACATATTTAGCATACCTGTGATATACTAATAATATCTCAGAAGGTTGAAGCCTCACCGGATGACACGTTCTGAGCCAAAAGAGTCCCACTTAGAAAGTGGGATTTTTTTATAGAAAAATCAACGCCGGTTACATTTGCCTATAACCAACATAGGTGAAGAGAGAACCTGACGCGAACATAACACCTGCTGACAGCCAAGCATTATCATCCGAGCCACTCGCCCACATATACATCCCAAACGTTCCAGCTAGTAGCAAAAAGATGCCAATTGCGAGTAAAAATTTTCCTGTGCTTTTTTTGATAGTTGATGCATGGACATGTAAAAATTAATCGATGTCTTATTACTTGATTTGTGTAAAGTTGTGCCGAAGAGAGGACTCGAACCTCCAAGGGTTGCCCCACACGGTTCTAAGCCGTGCGCGTCTACCAATTTCGCCACTTCGGCAACTTGAATTGGTAGGGTATATTGTACAGGCCAATGACAAACTGTGAAGAAGTAGTGATGTGGAACGATGATGAAGTCTGCATCAAACGCTCAAAAAAAGCTACAAGAATTTCCCTGCGAGTAATCGATCGCTCCTCCTTGCAAATTACCGCTCCACCAAGAGCCAAAAAAGAAGATTTTATTCTTTTACTCAAACAAAATGAGCAATGGATTGCCTTGCAAAAAGCAAAGTTTTTTCAGCAAAAACTCATGCCTAGTGAAGGAGTACTACTTTTCGGAAGATGGTATGAATGCATTATTATTTCCGATAGTGAAAAAAAAGCCGGCTGCTATCTTCAAAACAATCAATTTTTTATCAACACAATAAGCCCCGTTTCCCAAGCACAAAAAGAGAGTGAGCAATTATTTGTGCGGTTTTTGAAAATAACTGCGGGCGCATACTTGCCACCCAGACTTGAGCATTGGTCAAATATTATGCAAACCACCTATAAAAAAATTACTCTACGTGAACAAGTTTCAAGATGGGGAAGTTGTTCTTCTTCTGGAACTATCGCTTTGAATTGGCGCTTAATTCACGCCCCGACAGCGGTGATAGACTATGTCATAATTCATGAGTTGGCTCACACTCAACAAATGAACCACTCACCAGCTTTTTGGGCGATTGTTGAAAAATTTGATCCGGCTCATCGCTCACATCGTGGTTGGTTAAAGAGAGAGGGAAAGCACTTAATTCATGCCTAATACTAAGTTCATTATTCTTCATGGAGAAAATATTGTTAAATCTCGTGAGGAATTGAATCAAACAATTACTCAAGCCAAGCAAAATAATACGCAAGTTGTTCGTTTGGAAGGTTATAAACTTACTCCTGCTCAACTGGAATTGGCTCTTCATGCTCAATCACTTTTTACCCCCAATCAATTAGTTGTGATCGAGAAAATTTGGTCTCACAAATCACTTGCTATAAAAAAGCAGTTGTTAAACATGGTTGTCAATTCTCCCAACGACTGTCTTTTGTGGCATCATACTTCCTTAACATCTTCTCAGTTAAAATTATTTCCAAAAAATCAGTCAATTATCAAAGAATTCAAACCAACCAAATATGCTTTTCTATTAACCGAGTTGTGGGGTACAACCGCACCCAATAAATTATTAACTTTACTTAAAGAAAGCATCACCCAAGATTCTGCCGAATTTGTCTTAATCATGATAATCAATCAGATCAGAAATTTATTTTTACTTTCTCATGGGGAAGTACCAAAAACTCATCCTTATGTTTTAACAAAAATGCAATCTCAACTCAAAAAAATTCCAGCCGAAAAAATTACCAACTGGCATGCTCAACTTGTCTCCTACGATCGAGCTCTCAAAACCAGCACTTCAACACTAAATATTGAACAATTTTTAACCCTATTGATTGTGAAAAACTAAGAAAATCTTTGACGAAGATGAGGAGAGTCTATTGAGTTTGCGAAGGTGATATATTATAAATTAACTTGTTGCGTAAAATACTTATCGTAATTTATCAATTTCATTGAAATGCTATTGATAAACAAATCGATTAACTCAATGGGATAAAATAAAAAAATAACAAGAAAGGTTCTCAATGTACAAAATTTCAAGCAATATTAATCCTTCAATCTATCGTGGCTATGACATCAGGGGAGTATACGGTAAAGATATGGACGCAAATGTGTATTATACCCTGGGGCGAGCTTACGCCACCTATCTATCTCAAAGAAGAATTGTTGAAGCAACCGTTGGTAGAGACAATCGATTATCCAGTCAAGAAGCCAGTGAAGCATTAATTGCCGGATTAAATGAAGGAGGAATTAATACTATTGATTTGGGAATGTCACTG
>CAZTME010000074.1:0-5306 GCA_964614795.1 uncultured Pseudomonadales bacterium
GTGAACATCACATTTCTCTGGCTAATGTTAGAGCGTGAACTTCTTTTGCACCGGCTTTAAGTAGTACTTCTGCGCATGCCGAAAGAGTGGCGCCAGTGGTGCAAACATCATCAATCAAAGTGACAGTAGGAGGAATACTAATTTCACCTATAAAAATAAAGTGATCCTTCAGCCTAGAAGCTCTTTCTTCTTTGGAATGAACTGAAGCTTGTGCGGAGGTATGAATATTTTTTTCAAGTAGGTTGACATATGGAATTTGGCTAAGTTGAGAAAACTTTTTGCCAATCAACTCCGCTTGATTAAAACCGCGATTAAGTTTGCGCCAAAAAGACACGGGAATGCCAGTGACCACATCGGTTTTTTTCCACCAAGTATGTTTGTAGAGTAATTCTCCGGCATAGATAGCACATTCTTTATTAGGTTCAAACTTCATTTCATGAACGTAATCTGTCATCACAGATGAAAACCTTGCCATGGATGTAAGTGATGTTAAATGGGTTGGTGGCTCTTGTTCAAAAATAACCCAATCTATGAGATCAAGACAATTACAACAGAGAGGCCGGCCTTGTTTTTCACAATTTACACAGCGAACTGGGGCAATTATATCTAAACAAGCATTGCCGATTTTTTTAAGTAAACTTTTCACTACAAATAAGAATAAAAGATGACTCGGTACTGGAGTGTAGGAAATTATGATAGAAAAAATTTACGTGTGTTCAAGGTAATTATTGATCTGCGTTATTTCAAATCCCAAGATCAATTTTGTTTGGATAATGGGTTATTTTTAATTTTAATCATCACTCCTTAAATACCTTACCGCAAGTTCGATGGTGTAAGGAGTACACCCTACGAAGTAGCGTAAGCTTGCTTGAAGCAGGCTAAAAAATCGAGAAAAGGCTTGTGGGAAGTTTAATTCCCAATTTTACTGTTCTGTTTGAGAATAGATTGAGCATATTTTGGGTTTCTTTCATTAATGAAAGTGAATAATTTATCTGCCTCTAATTGATCTTTTTTTAGAAGTAGTCTGTACAATGGCAAGTATGAATAATAAAAATCTGGATTAAGAATTATAGCTTGTTGATATGCTTGAATAGCCCTTTCAACTTCATTCGTACTTTCATAAACATTGCCCAAATTATGATAAATTTGAGGATATTGATCACTTAATTCCAAAGCTTTTAAGTAAAATTCAAGGGCTTTGTCAACTTCATTAATTTCAGCATAAGCCATACCCAAGTTATTGTAAATTCGAGCAGATTGGGTGTATTGCAACATGTGCGAATAAAATGAAATTGGAGTAGACCAAATTCGAATTTCTCTAATCAAAATGAAAATCCAAATTATTAAAGTGAGTAGAAAAATTGAAATGACTACTTTATTTAAGACAGTCAATTGATCTGTCGGCAACTTGAACTTCAGTAGAAGAAAGAGACCGTAAATTATTAAACCAAAACCGATAATAGGGAAATATAGCCAATGATGATACATCATACCATTAATTGGTAGAATGCCGGAAACCGGAACTAGAGGGGTGATAAACCAAAGCAAACCAAGGCCAATCCAATAGCGATTTTGTTTTGCTTCCACTAATGAAAGTGCTACTATTATGAATAAAATTGCAGTGAATGAAACTAGCCACCAAGAAAATACTGTTGTGATTGGCTCTACAATGTATTCCATGTGCAAAGGGTGTGGCCAAAATATTTTTGCCAGATAAAAATGAAGAATTTTTACAAAAGTGTGTACTCTAATCCATAAATTGTTATCATATAGCTCAATACCCGTACTTAGTGAAAAGCTGTTGCTCCCCAAGACAAGTGTTCTAATTGATAAGTATGAAATTGAAATCAATGTCAGAAAAAAAATTGTAATGGGAATTGTTTTATCTTTTACAAGGTAGGCAAATATTTTTTCTTTGATTTGTGTAGATTTGATTAATTCTCTATTTTCACGATTGGTAAAAATGTGCCATAGGCCAATATAAATGTAGAAAAATATTCCGATGATGGCGATTTCTTTGGAAAAAAGCGCCATTAAATATAATATTAGCGAGACGATAATTAATTGCGTTTTTGAGATTGAGTAAGTGATGCCAAAAATCGAAATTGTTTTTTTAGAGAAGGAGAGAGCCTTATGCCAAGCAATTAATCCAAGAATTAGAAATAGCGAGTAAAGTGAATCGCCTCTTGAGTTGATGTAGATGATTGATTCGAGAGCAATAGGGTGAAAGAGGAAAATTGCAGATATAAAGGTGGCGCCCCGCCCCGATGCGCCTAGGTTTTTAAGGAGGAAGAAGAGGGCAGTAGCTGTGAGGGCGTGTAATATTATATTGACCGCTCGCATCGGGGCGGGGCGCAATCCCCAGAGCGCAACGTCTAAAGCAAATGTAGTGGCGGTAATTGGTCGGTAATAATTACTCTCAATTCCGGCGCCGGAAGTAATACTACTGGTGATAATTTTATTCAACTCAAAATTTAGGATGAATGAATTCTTATAAATAAACTGTTCATCATCCCAAACAAAATTATTGGGCAAGCTCAATGAATAAACCAGTAGATAAATTATGATAAGCCAGAAGAATAGGGAAGTATACAGTTTTTTCATTTATTATATTTACTAAACTTAATAAAGCATAACATTAGAAACCATTTGCTTGTCTTTTGATAATTTTCTTAATTTTTCTTGCTCTATTCAACTAGCACAATCTAAAAATAGGTTCAGGCACTGTGAAAAGGTTCAACTTTCCACAAGCTCAAGCTAATCTTTTTAGTTTGCTACAAGCAGAGCTTGCGGTTTTGCGTAGTAGCTCTTCCATCTCCAAACGAACTTACGGTTGGGGATTTAAGCGAGGATGTTTAAACATTCGTATCAACTTAAAATAATGTTCTTTATCCCAGAACAACCTATTTTTAAGTCGATTATTCAGTTTTTCCTAGTTGTTTTCAAGAAGGTATTACTATTTTGAAAAAAGATTGTTTAATCCTTCATTGTTTCATTTACATGATGATTTTAATCTGCCTCTTTTCAAACTATCTCAAATTATGATATGACAGTATTATGCGTTTGGTTTTTTTTCTACCTGAAAGCTTGATTTCATCTTCACAAAAAATTTCCCAACTATTCATCAACTTATTCCATTTTTTTTATGTCCAAATCAGAATCAATTGGCATTTGTTCGCTTTTTGGTTGATCTCTATCATAGAGCCAATTCCTAATCAAGAAGAAAAAGAAAGTTTTTCTGATTATTTGGATAGAATTTCGGAAAAACAAGCCAGAAGAGTTTTGCAGTATTGGCTTTTTCTGTTACCAGAAATAGATTTTGAAACAGCGGAAGAAGGTTTTCGCAACCATGAGTTTGGAAAGATGTCGTATCGCAAATGGCGCAAAGAAATTCAAGAAATTACCGCTCAAAGAATGAGCATTATATCTGCGGCTTATTCCAGATTTAGCGAGGATGAAGTACGTTGGATGATTGAGCAATACTCTGCTTAATTGATTTATTGCACAGTAAAGACACCATTTTTTCGTAAACTAATTAGATTTGTCGTGAAATAAAAATATGAATTAATTTGATATGGATTTTGGAACATTTTCAAGGTACTTGCAGCTGATAGTAGTCAAAAGTTAATCGATGGAGCAAGCAACGCAAGGAAATGACCAAAAGATGAGAAAATGAATCGTCTTGTTATTGTGCGACAAGCCTAATGTGGTCGCACAAGGACTCGAACCTTGGACCTCACGAATGTGAATCGTGCGCTCTAACCAACTGAGCTATGCGACCATTTAATCTTTCAAGCCTAATTATAACACTGGGGTTTAATTTTCACTTTGGTATTTTTTAAATTAACTTGTACTTGTTTAAAATTGTCTCAACTTCCATACTAGATCTGGATTGTACCAACTCACTGCGAATTTTGGAGGCGTGATTCACCCCCGAAATATACCAAGCTAGATGTTTTCTCATCGGAAGAAATGAGTATTTTTCAAATTTACTCATGAATTTTTCATATAGTTGAGAGTGTTCTACTGCAATGTTGGGTAAGGATTTTGCATTTTCAGCTATTTTTTCCGAAAAAATGTAGGGATTGCCAAAACAGGCTCTGCCAATTAGAAATCCATTGGTTGAATATTCTGATGCTTTAATTTTGCCATCATTTATATCTTTAATATCACCGTTTCCCAGAAATATGATTCCACTTTCATTAATGAATGTGGATGCTTGCTTGATTGCTTGCCAATCCGCGCTACCAGAATAGTATTGATTTAGAGTTCTTCCATGAAGAGAAATTGCAACGGGATTCGATTTTATTAAATGAGGTATCCAAGTTTCCACTTGATTGTGGTCGTAACCAATTCGCGTTTTCACACTTACGGGTAGTAGTATTCTGTTTTGATATTTTTTGGGTAAATGAAGATGTTGTTCTTCAATCTTCCGAATAAATTTTGCTTTTATATTCGGACAAGCTTTTTGAAGAGAAATACCGTTGTGCCAATCTTGAGTTGCTTTCTTTGTTTGATAAATGATTTCAGTGGCTAAGTCAGGATTTCTTATTAGTCCCGCTCCGGCACCTCTGTGGGCAACATTTTTAGCCGGACAACCCATGTTGATATCTACTCCGTCAAAGCCAAGAGCGGCCACGACTATGGTTGCTTGATAAAAAGCATCCGGATCTGTGCCAAATAATTGAGCAATGATTGGTCGCTGAGTTTCGTCGAAATCAAGTTCTTTAAAGAAACTATGACTGCCATGAGTGATGCCTTCCACACTGGTGAATTCAGTAAAAATTATGTCAGGATGACCATATTTTTTTTGAATGTGTCTGTTTGGAGAGTCGGTGACTCCGTCCATTGGTGAAAGACCAATAATTGGATGTTGCAATGTTTGCCAAAAATTTGCTTGCATATTATGTTTAATCATTCTCTTTTAAAACCCGAACTAAAAGGTCAATGGGGAATGGAAGAAAGTCGCTAAGTAGTAGCGCAAACTTACTTGTATCACGCTAAAACCTCGACCTTAAGTCGCGGGAAGTTAATAATTGTGTGTTGATTTTATCATTATTTCTTATCGCACTATAACAACACGGTTTTTTTGGTCGTGTTCTTATTAAATGACAAGTTTATTATGATTGGATTAAGCAATAATTTTGAAATGAATGTCGTGACTAGCAATATGAGAATTGTCTGATTATTTGGAATAAATCGATGATTTTCTCTTTGAATGACGAGTTTGAAAAATAAGTTTTTCTTTTTGTGGCTTAAGTAACCAAAGTGGTTGCTAAAATCATCACTTTTGTTTGAACAATTAA
>CAZTME010000075.1:0-5193 GCA_964614795.1 uncultured Pseudomonadales bacterium
TGATTGTACTTATTCAAAATCAAGACAAGTACAAGGCTTGAAAAGCTAGCTGATGAAACAATTTGCTTTTAATTTTATACTTTTTTGGAAGATGAAATAAATTAAAAAAAATCATGGCAACTCAACAAAACTCTCATCATTCTTCTCAATTAAATTGGAAAATCGGCGCGCCCGCCGGGTTTGGCGTCATGACCACCGGCCTACTCATGGCTAAACTCGCCACCCGTGCGGGCGCGCAAGTTATCACCTACCCCGAATATCCTTCTCTCATTCAAGGTGGACATAACACCTACGAACTAACCGCCAGTCTTCGCTCACATCCCTATGCCACCAAACGTCAAATCGATGTATTGGTCTGCCTTAATCCGGAAACATACTTCTTGCACTTAAAAAGACTCAATGAAAACTCACTCATTCTCTTCGATCCGATTACAAAAATTGAAGTGACTACCGGTTCTCCCATTCCCGTTCCCTTAACCGAAATTCAAACCTCTCAAAAAGCCGACAAAATCATGATAAACACCATTGCCTTAGGTGCCAGCGCCGGCATTTTGGGAATAGATAAACAAATTCTCACGGATTTAATTCATGAACAATTTTCTGGCAAAAAAAATTCGCAAGTAGCAAAAATAAATGTAGATTGCGCTCTGGCCGGTTTTGAGTATGTCAGGCAAAATTTCGCCACACAACTTAGGCCTTTTTTGGCAAAACAAGCCATAAAAGAAATAGATCAAAATGATAACAATGATTTATCAATAAATAAAAATATATCGGCGGAAAAATTTGACAATACTAAATTGGTAATGACGGGCAACGAAGCTTTTAGCCTGGCCGCTGTGAACGCTCATTGTCAATTTTATGGCGCCTACCCCATGACACCCACCAGCACAGTATTGGGCATTTTAGCCGGCTGGCAACAAGAAACAGGCATGATTGTTCGCCATAGCGAAGATGAAATCGCAGTGATTAACTCGGCTTTGGGTGCCAGTTTTGCCGGTGTTAGATCGGCGGTTGGTACTTCCGGAGGTGGTTTTGCTTTAATGGTGGAAACCGTCTCTTTGGCCGGAGTTACCGAAACACCACTGGTTATTCTCATGGGTCAAAGACCGGGGCCGGCAACCGGTATGCCAACCTGGACAGAGCAAGGAGATTTGCTTTTCACCGTTCACGCCGGTCATGGCGAATTTCAAAAAATCGTCTTAGCTCCTGGAGATTTGGAAGAAACCCTTGCTCTCACGCAAAAAGCCTTTGATTTAGCAGATATTTATCAACTACCAGTCATTATGTTAACCGATAAATTTTTAGCCGAGTCGCACAGCTCTATTCAACAAAGCTTAGTAAAAAAGCTTTTTGAGCATCAACCTCAAAGAGGAAAACTTCTTACAAAATGGTCAAAAGACAAACTATATTTACGCTATCAAACAACTGCAGATGGTATTTCTCCCAGACTAATTCCCGGAACACCTAACACTTTTTATCAAGCCAATTCCTATGAGCATTTAGAAGATACTCACACCAGTGAAAGTGCAAGCGAGCGCATCAAACAGGTAGATAAGCGCGCGCAAAAAATTACCACCTACTTTAAAAACGATTTTTCCGCTCCTGTGCTTTTCACTGCCAACTCAAACAAAAAAACACAATTAACTTTAGTTGGCTGGGGATCAAGCAAAAATCCGGTTTTAGCCGCTCAACAAGCTCTTTTGCAGGAAAATATTTATATTAATTACTTACATTTTACTCATCTTTATCCATTAAGCAGTGATGTGGTTTTGCCATTTTTTCAAGAAGACATGCGCCACTATTTATTAATTGAAAATAACGCCACCGCTCAATTTGGCCTATTATTGCGTCAACAAACGGGCGTGCATTTAACTCAACAATTGCTCAAATACAATGGCAGACCTCTATTTCAAGAAGAAATTATTCAGAAAGTGAAGGAGATCCTTAAATGAACTCAATTCAAGATTTCACCGGCTATACGCCCACTTGGTGCTCCGGCTGTGGCAATTGGGGCATTGGTCGAGGAGTGATGAATGCGTTGGTGCAAGGTGGTTACTCACCGGAGTCACTGGCGATTGTTTTTGATATTGGCTGTTCTGGCAACATGAATGATTTTTTGAATGCCTACAGTGTTCACGGCCTGCATGGTCGCTCTATTCCGGTTGCAATTGGCATCAAATTGGCCAATCATAACTTGCCGGTGTTGGTGATTGGCGGTGATGGTTCAATTTATGGTGAAGGAGGTAATCATTTCCTTCACGCCTGCCGAGGCAATCACGATATTACTGTCGTTGTGCATGATAACAGTGTTTATGGTTTGACCACCGGGCAAGTTTCACCGGCCGCTCATAAAGGTGCTAAAGGTAAATCCACACCGATGGGTGTAATTGAGCAACAAATTTCTCCTTTAGCGCTAGCCCTTACTCAGGGAGCAACTTTTGTTGCTCAAACTTTTGCGGGCAATTTACCTCATTTGACTGAAACCATTAAGGCCGGTATGGCTCACAAGGGTTTTTCTTTAATTAATGTTCTTCAGCCTTGTGTCACTTTCAATAAAGTAAATACTTATGGCTATTACTTGCAGAAGAGTTACCCGCTTAAAGAGCACGATAGTACTGACTTTTCAAACGCTTTAAACTTAGCTATGCAACCGGTGATTGAGGAAAAGTTTCCTTTGGGCGTATTTTATGAAGTGAAAAAACCCAGTTTTCACGAACAATTATCGCAACTGGATAAATCAACTCTAGTGGATAAAATAAACGATTTTCAACACTCTCACGAAAAAGCCAATCAATATCTCTCTTATTTTAGATAATAGACTTGTCGCTCAATAACAACACTATTCATTTGCTCAAATTAATTCATATTCTTATTGTGCGACAAGTCAAATATTTAGTAACTTGAAATATTTTCATGCAATTTAACGTACTAAGGTTAGTATTTATTGTTCGACAAATCTAACGAAAGGATTCTTATGAACAAACGCATATTGCTCACCACGGCAGGCGCTTTAATTTTGGGTGCTACAATTTTAGCCCCATTAACTTCCGCCTATCAGGGAAATCCGTCTGTTAAAGGACCGGCTTATTCTCCGGAAAGACACGAGGCGATGACCAAAGCCTTTGCCAATAAAAATTATGAAGAGTGGAAAGCTCTCATGGGTGAAAGAAATGGCAGAGTCACTCAAGTAGTCACCAAAGAGAACTTTGCAAAATTCGCTCAAGCGCATCAATTGATGATGGAAGGAAAAGTGGAAGAAGCCAAAGCAATTAGAGCCGAATTAGGTTTAGGTAAAAAAGATGGCTCCGGTCAAGGTCAAGGTGTTGGCAAACAAGGTAAAAGAGGCGGAATGGGTGGAAATTGCCCATATATGCAGTAAGCTTGATTTTATAAATTGAGTTAATTGCTTGGCGCGGGCGACAAAGTCGCCCGCGCCAAAATAATCGCCTACGAAATAGGTTCATCACTGTTCAAACTATAGCAAGTTCAAAACCAAATAGCAGATTTGATATAGTTGGCTCTTGCCTGATAACTTGAGTAAAACAAGAATCGCCATTTCGTTTTGAAAGAATTATTGTTGAAAAACTAAAAATCACGCCTGTTATCAATTCTTATCAACAACCTTGAAATAAAATACTGATCAAATAATATCTATAATTCAACCAGATTAAAACTTGCTTTATCAAAATTCTCAATTTCAACTAATTTACACAAAAAAATCTATTACAATAATCTTGATTGATGTCAAAAAAATGTCACTCAAAGTCAAGTAAATAAATGAAAAAACGATTATCACATGCACAATCTTGATTAAAAAAATTACAATGTTTCAGATTAAAACTAACTAAAATGCGGGCCTCTTCAAAAAAAAATATCACATTTTCTTTTAAGGAATTATCCGATGAGGAGATATTTGCTCAAGTTCAAAAAGGAGATGTCGAAAAATTTGCTGTCATTATTCGTCGCTATCAAGAAAAATTGATTAGGTACGCCACCTATTTATCTGCCGACGATCAGCTTGCCAAAGACATTGTGCAAGAAAGTTTCATTCAAGCTTACATTAATGCTCAATCATTTAATCCTCAAAAAAAACTTTCCAGCTGGCTTTATCGAATTGTCCACAACAAAACCATGGATCATTTTCGTCAAAAAAAACTCTTCACTACCAATTTAACGGATTATCATCCCGATCAGATCAATCGTCATTCTTCTGTTGAAGATTCATATATCAAAAAAGAACTCATCAATAACACTCATCAATGTTTGCTAAATTTACCCTTGAAGTATCGAGAAGTGATTTCGCTGTATTTTTTGGAAGAAAAAACTTATCAAGAAATTAGTGAAATTTTGCACTCCCCCATTAACACAGTTGGCACCAATATTAGTAGAGGCAAACAAATTCTTAAACAATTATGCCAAAAAAAAGCCTAAAAACAAATAAAAATTCATTATCACAATCATCATTAATTGAGTCCGATGTGGAACAATTAATTATGGAAAGAATTCGCTCGCAAGAAATAAAAATGAAGCCAAAGTGGTGGTTTGCTTTGGGAAGCATTATTTCTCTAATAGGCATTGCCGGCAGTTTATTGGGAGCGGTTTTTCTCGTTCACCTTGCAATTTTTTCATCTAAACAACATGGACCGATGGGTGAGGTTCGTTTTCAATTCATGATTAATAGTTTTCCATGGTGGATTCCAGTCATTGCCATTATTCTGCTGATAGTGGGCATTTACTTACTGCACAAATCAACTTCTTTGTATAAGCACAACATAATTATGATTACAATTATTATCACAATCTTAACTTTGATTGCAGGAATGATTCTTTCTCAATCCGGGTTGGGAGAAAAATATTTTCATGTAGGACCACTCAGACGTTGGCAGAAACAAGAATTTTTTCAACAGAATGATTTTTATGATCAAAAACCCAGATGGAGAAGAAATCTGCAAGAAAATTATCGATGAAATTTCCAAAAATCAAAATTGCCTAGTCTTTAATTATCCATCCCAAAACCGTTGCCACCACCGAAACGGCAATGCTGAAAATAATTGTCGTTACGAAATTATCTATTGAAAAGCCTGAAACAAACATGCTGGCCAAACTAATCATGCCCGCATTGATGATAACGTTAAAAATACCCAAGGTAATAATGGTTAGAGGCAAAGCGATTAAACGAATAATTGGTCTGAC
>CAZTME010000076.1:0-5092 GCA_964614795.1 uncultured Pseudomonadales bacterium
ATTTGGATCAACAGAACCTCCATCAAAGTTAACATACATGTTGGGCCCCATGATTTCCTGTACCCATTCTATAGCCACAAATCTCACAGTATTTCTTACCAAACATTCCAGTGATGGGGTGGAGCAACCTGTTTCTGAAACCGCCTTGTTGTAGGCGTCAAAATCGTCTTTGGTGTAATTTATTAGCCAAGGATTGTTGGCGGTTCCATCTGGGGTGCCACCATTATTATTATTATTATTATTATTATTTGCCCCAGTCGCAGAGCTCTGATCTTCATCGGTTGTTTGAGCATTTACCGGTGGTGACGCATAAAAAAACCCAGCCAAAAGCAACAACAAAATAAAGCCAGCAGAAAATAGCCAACGTTTCATCTAGTTGTAGATTATATCAATTTCTTAACTGAGTGCCTAGTGTGGCAATGTAGTAAATCAAAAAATATCAAACTTGATCTTTGTGAGTAGTTGTGAGATACTTTCGCGCAAGAAAATAATCTATGAATGTATCTGGCGAACAATTGGCTCAAATTGCTTCACTTTTTTTAGAGAAAGATATTAATCGCGTTTTAATTTTCATTCCCCCTCAAGCTAAACTAGATACGTGTGCGGCGGGATTGGCATGGAAAAAAGTGCTGGAACTTCAGCAAAAGGAAGTGAGTATTATTTCTGCTTTAAAACCTTCGTTTGAAGAGGGAGAGCTTTCTGGAACGGAAGTAATTACTCAAGAATTGGGTGGGGATAACTTAATCATCCATTTTCCATATCAACCAGACCAAGTAGACAAAATTACTTCACACATTGGAGAACAAACAAATCGTTTTTACTTAACAATCAAGCCGAAAAACGGCGTCAAACCAATTTCTTTGGAGGAAGTGGAAATCGGATATGCTGGTGCATCGGCGGATGCGTTGGTGTTGCTAGACGTTAACTCAAGCGATCAGCTTGAACCATACTTCACTGAGTTTCCTGATTTGTTTAGAAATACTCCCAGTTTAGTTGTTTCTCAATACGGCTTGCCCGAAATTGGTGTGGTCAAGCTGGAAACTCAGGGGGCGGCCAGTTTGAGTGAAGAATCAACTCATTTGTTTTTGCAGTTGGGATGGGAAATAGAGGGTAATGCGGCCACCGCCTTGTTAAGAGGCATAGAGGAGTGTACGCAGTGGCTAGCTTCTCCGGTGGCAACAGCTAATACTTTCGAAGCGGTGGCCGCATTACTTCGCGCTGGCGCGAAGCGCCAGCGCAGACCAAGTAAAAATAATTCTTCAATAACAACCGGCCAAAATACTGATAGCACTAATTTCGCCCAGCCTTTAAACTTCGGCCCAATTATTCAAAACAATTCCAATCGGCCACAATTCAACCAACCAATCAGTGACGAATCGTCAGTTAATTCAACCAAATTTCAATCTTCATCAACTCAATCTGCAGGCTCCAACCCACTGATTAAAAACAATCCCCTTCAATCTCAGCCGGGCCAACCTTTCAAGGCTGAGTCTTCTATTGATTTTAATAATTCACAATCCCGAACCAATCAATTGAAAGCATTTGATTCAGATTTCGAATCTGAACTCAGGACGGAAGCAGTGAGAGAATATCAAAAATCTTTGAAAAATTTGGATGAAGCGAGGGGAGAATCGGAAGCATCTGGTTCAAGCCGGCATAAAACCGCAACTGCAGTTTTAGGCTCAATTCCTAGTGAAAGCCCATCTTCAACTCCAGCCCCATCGATTTCAACCACTCACTCCTTGGCGGAAGTTCTAAGGCAGAAACAAAACGAGTTGCAAACTCTTTCTGGTAAATCAGGTCAATATGAATCTTCAACGTTATCTCAAAACACCCCTCAGCCTGATTTATCAGCCTGGCCTGATGAAATAATAGAAGATGATTTTGTCGACAACTATGATCAATCCAATCGTTCTGATCAATCAGATATATTAGATAAACAATACTTATCTCAACCAGAAGATCTTAAAGATCGGGCATTGAAAAAAACTCAGGCTCAAGAATCATTCTCAGGTGCTTCAATTAATCAAAATTATAAAGAAGATATGGAGCTTAGTTCATCAAAATCGGATATTTCTGCAAAACAAACCGCTATTGAAAATTTTCATCAACCTGATTTGCTCACATCAAACAATCCCAAGATTTCATCTTCAGAAGTGCCTGCTCAAAATCCTTCGACCAAACAAGTGCAGAATGAAAATGACTCTTCAACTCAACAAAAATCCATTCAAAATCAGATCCTGACATCAGCACAGCCCGAAAAAGCGTCTCGCTCAAAGAAAAACGGTGGTCACTACTTGCGTCAAAAAAACAAATTTATGCGCAGAAGAAAATTGACGGGTTCTACCGGTCGTTATATGGGTAGAAAAAAATATCAAAAAAAAGCATAACTTTCCTTAATTAAGTCACTAATTATCAGGTTAAGAGGCGTGTGTAGAGTGCTCAAGCCTAATCCTTGGCTTTGCCTAGTCTTGAATCAGAGAGGCGACCGATAATCAAGTCTAATTACTGTGGATTAGCACTAGAGCCGATTGTTGCATCTTCGTTTGTTGGTGGGCGAGAAGTTTGACAATCCGTTCTTGAGGAACAAACTCGGGCCACCCTGGTCGCGCCTCTTGGAAAAAGTCTTGTATAAGACGGAAAATCAATATCTACCGCCCAGCGCTGCCCATTGTATTTTGTTCCATCATAAAGACATGGTGCATGGATAGTTTGAGCGACATCTATAACCGCAAAAGGTCCTTGAACTAAACCACCAGCCGTTTGAATATAGACAGATTTGATAGCGTTGGGATCGGGACGACCGCTATCGTAGGCGGTTCTGTAATAAAGATCTCCAACACGTAGTAAAGCCACACAACCAACGTATTTTTCCCCATTGGGTAGGGTGGGATTGGGATTGTTGTTAAGATCGTCAAGTTCGCAATTAACTAGAGTGGAGTTGCCCACCATGTATGATCCAGCCCTGCCATTGAGCTTACTAATTAAAGTGTTTTGCATCACACCTTCTTCATACATCGTGGCAACACCAATAAAGGTGGTGGGCGATTCACCGTAATAATCAAAGGCCTCAAGCGGGGTGGTGGAGTTGCATTGATCACTATTACTATTATTTCCAACAGGAATGGTGGCTCCACCGGGAGCGCCAATTAATGAGGCTAGATCTCCACCGCACATATCCAGCAAAAACTCTTGAGTGTTTCTACAGCCGGCTAAATATTTATAAGTTTGTTGGGATGTGGCCACCAAACTACGTTGCACACTATGAAGCCAAAAACCCAGTTTGGCCCCTAAAATTGTTTGAGGTTTGGGTGCTTTGGTGGCCAAAGTTTGGAAAGAAAGAGTATAGGTTGGACAGATATACTTAATTCTTTCTTCACCATTGATATCTTTATATTTTTCTTCTTTGCATTCTTCTTTTCTGCCTTCCGTAAAACTCCATGATTGACCATCTCCCACAAAAGAGGTGGTTGTTTCTGTAATTTCAAAACGATCTTTCGATTCGGCTTGTTCAATCAAATCCTGAATTTGTCTGGTAGAAAAGAAGGAGCCGGCAAGCACTGCTTCAACAGTTCTTAAATCGTAGCCAACGGGATAAATTAAAAAGTGATTGACCGACAAATCGTTAGTGGTGGCGCCACCCGGCACGTGTTGATCCGGTGTGACGAAAAATCTGGATTTAATGCTCCAATCTTCATCGCAATCTCCTTTTTGAGTGCTGGCAAAACCAGGATCTTTGTCTCCATTTGGAGTTCTATGAGTACAGTTGTCTTGACTGAATAATTTTTCCAAGAAGGCCACTCCCCATTCTTCAGTAAATGTTCTTGAAGGATTGCTTAGCGGGTTAAGCGTGCCGGGATCATTAATATAATCGGCGGTTTCCATACGAGTTGTGCAAGCCAAATCTTCTTCGCCTCCCGAATCTTTTTCATCTGCAAGATTGCCAAGTTGCTGGTCACTGGCTAAGGAGCACATAAAACCAGCTTTGGGTTGTTCTTGAGCGGGAATGGCGTTACCAGCTTCATTGGTAATTATGGGTGTAACCGTCCACTTGCTATAATGTTCGCCAACCTTGACGGGTATTTCCCATTGGCAAGTGGCTCCATTGCATGCTTGTGTGGCCAAAACTTCGATATCTTGGTCGCCAATGGGTTTGCCGGCGTTTTTGCCCGCATCCGCTCCGGCGGTTTCCGGACAAAACCAAGTTTGCTCGCTACCGTTTTCGGAAACACACTTGTTATTTTTGTCAATTTTTAATTGATAGGAAGTGGCTTTTTCTACACTTGCCCAATTTAAGGTAATTGTTGCCGTCCCTTCACTGGACACTTTGCACGAAGCGCTACTGTGTCCCTCTGGATTGTATTGTTGTTCGAGACCTGGTTTAAATCTCAAAACGGCCGAAAGAGCGTTGTGCATTTCTTTTGCTGCGTTGCCATTCATGAATGACGGACTAGTTGTGTCATGAAATTGTTTGGAAACAACCTCAAATTTTTGCGAAGATACTTTTGGAATGACAATCCAATCTATATTTGCACCAGCACGAACACAACTGTTTCGATTGCCGGTTTGACCTTCCTGGCCGGAAGCGGTGCAACCAAGAATTAATTCGGAAACCATTTTTTCGCTTCCACCACAATTTTTTCCCTTAAAAGATTTAATATATAAATCTCCATAATTTCGACTGTTGGTTAAGATTTTTTCCGAAGCCCTTCCCGGCGACTGAAGCTTAAAGCCCTCTCCTTCGGGACCTCCCCCATTAACAATGTAGGCGTTCATGTCACCCAAAATAATTAATCTTTGTTTGATGTCGTCGCTCATTTGACCAACAGCTTTGTACAATTCGGTGGGTTGTTTGCATCCAGAATTCTCGGAATCATTAGATGGATGAGCGCTAATGACCCACACATCTCCATGCCATGGAGTGCGAACTTTGGCCATCATGGCTCTACCCACATCGCTTGGAAGTCTGTAGGTCTCCACGATAGGAAAGCGAGAAAGGATGTAGATACCCGAGCCCGGTGCTCGGCCACTAGAATCTGTGGCTGTGTTACTTTGACGAACGACATGCATTGAGCCATAGCCTTTTTCTTCC
>CAZTME010000077.1:0-5044 GCA_964614795.1 uncultured Pseudomonadales bacterium
AATAATGGTCATGGAGAGGTTGGCAAGCTTGCCCGCGCGCCTCAAAACCTCACCTTCTTCCAGAAAAAAACGATTTACCGCATAATGCAACATAATCCTTGTGCCAGCAATCATTTGCTCATTCACCTCTTGCCAATTAATCGGTCTGATTTTCCTCCAATAAATAGTACCCAATGGATACTCCCAATTAATGATTGCGGCCGTCACTTGTTGCTTGATGTTTAAAGAACCTTGTTCAAACAATTCAAATAGTTGGGACAAAATTGAGTTATTCAAGTTAATTTTCAAATCTTTCAAAGCAGCTTCTCTGCTCTTCCACAATTCCAGGCGTTGTTCTTTTAATGAATCTTGAGAAGAAATTAACCAATCCGAGTCTTCACTTCTGGCAAGAAATACTCCATGTACAACCAAATGTTTAATTCTTTCTGGATAATATGAAGCATAAAGCAATGCTAAAGTTGATCCCCAACTACTGCCAAACATGGTCCATTTCTCCACTGACAAATGATCTCGTAATTTTTCGATATCATCAAGCAAATTGACAGTAGAATTATCATTAATTTCTCCACTGGGTAAAGACCGACCACAACCTCTTTGATCAAAGAGAATAATTCTGTACTGATCTGGATCAAAAAAATTACGATGTGAAGACTTGCTTTGCGAGCCGGGCCCGCCATGAACATAGACCACTGGCAAGCCGTGCGGATTGCCGGCTTGACTATAATAAATAGCATGATGCTCACTCACCACGAGTCTGCCTTCATCAAAAATTGGTGTTTCAAAATTTTTTTTCCCCTGATTTTTCATAATTTATTTTCTTTCAATCCGCATTTTTTTCCGCTTGTCATTTCGCAAACATTCATAGTATAACCTGCCTACTTATGAAAAAAACCATAATCTCTGTTGCACAATATTTTTCGCTGAAATCCACAATTATTAGTCTTTTTGTAATTTCTTCCTCGATTATTCTATCCGGTTGCATACCACAAGCAAATGTACCCAATGAACAATCAAGTAATAGTCAAGTCATTGACGAACAAAATCAAGTCGGAGATGAAAATCAAGTTGTTCAAGAACAATCTTCAACAGTAATCGCTCCGGAAATTTTTGTTTTAACCGCAGAAGAAGACGGAGTTACAGCTCAAGAATTGTTAGAAGAAAACGCTTCAGTTCAAACCAAGTCTTTTGGAGAAGCCGGTGAATTTATTGAAAGCATTAATGGTCTTACTGGAAATGAAAAATCTTATTGGGCGTTTTACGTAAATGATGAATATGCCATGCAAGCAGCCAATAAAACCATACTCAAGAAAGGTGATGTGGTAAAGTTTGTTTACACGCCTGTAGATGACTCAACTATGGAAAAATTGGAGTAAATATACCCATTTGGTTCAAGGTTTAATTCGAGAAAATAGACTTGTCGCGTAATAAGAAGATGAATTATTTAGAAATAGATTTTTAACATTTAAACCGCTTGAGAGCGATGACAACTAATGTTAATTGAAGAACCAAACAACAGAGGGAAATTAAAAAAAGCTGGGAAACTCAATTGTGTTTTATTGTGCGATAAATCTACCAATCTTTGCAGATTCATAGATAGTCCACATGAATTGAATAATTATATGCAAGAAACTGAGATCAGATGAAAATAAGTAAAAATGCTCTTACCAAAAATTTCAATCAAACCTTAACTGCAGTTTTAGTTTTCACGTCCCGATTAGGTTTTTTACCGGCAAATTTTAATCCTATGGGAAGTTTTGGGTTTTTTGGCAATCCTTGGTTATTTTTTTTATCAATAATTGTTTTTGATCAATTTGTTGGCGGTCGCTACCCGGGCTTTCATATTACCTACCTTGCTTTTGCCAGCTATCCATTTTTTGGTTGGCTTTCTAGAAAAATGACAACACGCTGGAGTGGAATTACATGGCTCTTAATTCCCTTTGCTTCATTTTCTTTCTTTCTAATTTCCAATTTGGGCGTGTGGTGGTATTGGTATCCAAAAAATCTTGAAGGACTGTTACTTTGTTTTACTCTTGCCCTACCTTTCTATCAGCGAACTTTATTGGGAGATCTCTTCTTTGGCTGGGGTTACTTAATAGTAAAAATGTTCAGTAAGGATTTTTCGTTTTTAAATCAATTCCAGCTAATTTTTTCTAAACTCCTGCATACTTGACCATTAAAAGTTCTTCCTCTTGATCCAAAATCCTTAACGCCTCTTCAACTTTCTTCTGAGCCTCGCGTAACTGTGGTTTTTTTGAATAATTAGGTTGATTGGCCATTTTTGCCCACTGCAAACGCAACTGTTTACGGCGATTGATAATCGCTTGACAGATGTATTGATATTGCACATGAGAATCCAAATCTTTCCACTCTGCGAATTGATTGAGCTGATCTTCGTTGAAAACACCTAAATTAATGGCTTCTTGCAATGAAATTGCATTTGCCATTTTTCCAGAAGAATTATTCATGCTTACTTCTCTCTTTGTACTACAAAAAACATCACTTGCTTCAAAACATCTTGAGCTTGCTCGGGTATCGCTAATTTAGCTATTTGTTTTTCAATTGTTACCATTCTTTTTTCAACCATTTGAGAAACTTCAATTCTTACCCCACTTTCTTCAACGGTCTTTTTAAACAACTCAATTTGCTCATCACTTGCCAACTCGTTACCAAAGGCTTGCCAACATTTATCTTCGGAAGAAGTTCGTTCTTTTAACAAAGCCCAATAAAAAGTTTTTTTGCCCTCAATAATGTCTGAAATAGATGATTTACCCGTTTTTTCACTATCACCAAAAATACCCAACTCATCATCTCGAATTTGAAAAAGCACACCAATGTCTTCTGCAATTTGACCCACCTTTGAAACTGTTTCATAGGTTGCATCAGACAAAGAAACAGCCATTTTAGCCGGCCAACGCAAAGAATAACAAGCGGATTTGGCTCTAATCATGTTTTCAATCGTTTGCAAACTCACTTGATTTTCATCTTTAAAAGCACTTAAACGCACGTCCTCGATTTGCCCCAAAGCCAATTGTTGAAGTTCGCGCATCGTTAAAAACTGAGCTCGAGTTGCTTTTTCAAGACTAGTTTTTTGAAGAAAACGCAACATCACTTCACCGGCTAGGAAAAACAAACTATCCGCTACGTAAATGGCTACATGATCCGCCACATGGGCTACGTCCCGATATTTTTTTGAAAGATGTGAGCGCAAATCAAAATGCAAGGTGGAATAACCTCGACGCAGCTGCGCTTTATCTGTCACGTCATCCTGCATGAGAATGCCATAACCATAAATTTCCAAACTCATGGCAGCATCCAACAGAACCGCTCTGTCTACTCCCATTGCCAAACCCAACTCCATAGCCAAGCAACCTCGCATTTGCTTGCCCAAATTTACCCGATTAGCCACAAAATTATGCAAAAAATCATCAAGATCAAATTTATACTCTAATTGAGAAAAAAATGTATTTATTTCGTTAGCGATTGAGTTGCTCAACAATTCTCGGTGAGAAAAAATTTGCAAACTTGAGTTCATAAACCTCATTCCTAAAATTTAAAAATTAACTCCAGCCAAATTCGAAAACCTCTAAAAATCACTTTAATTTTAGATGGCTTAAGTTTTTTTAGCCAAACTAAATTTGGTCTTTGGGCAAGAACTTCCGCCGTCCAATCATACATCTCACTCGCTAGTGAAACCGGAAGAAGCAACGAAAATGGTAAATACCAAAAACCCTCCTTGGCTTCAAGCATCCAACGAGCATATCTACCTATTTGAGATTGAAGATAGGCGGAAAAACCATAGGGATTAAGACCGGCTTCTTTTGAAGAAATAGACTGCAAATGAAAAGCATGTAATTCTGCAACCGGCAAATAAGTTCTACCCAATTTTTCATCTTCAGCCACATCTCTGATCATATTAATAAACTGCATGGCTCTGCCCAACATACGCGCACTTGACCACGAGTTATTTGGCAACTCAAAAATTTGTGCCAACATCAAACCAATTACTTCTGCACTGCCATACATGTAGGTGATGGTTTCCTCAATCGTGTAATATTTTTGCTTGAATAAATCCAATTCCATGGCGCAAAGAAACGCCTCTACCCAGTCAATCTTGATTTTTTTCTCAAGAATTAGCTCCACAAATGAATTAATCACTTCAGGCCACACCTCACTGGGTAAAGTTTTTACCACACTTTTGAATAATTGTTCATCGGCTTGATTAATTGATAAGTTTGATTGATCATTTAAAAGTGCAGATTTAATTAGGTCCAACTTGTTTCGACCGCTCCATCGGCGAAGATATTTTTCAAGCAGAAGTTGCTCTGCTTTTTCCAAATGGTGCTTTTGCTTGAAGAGAGTTAGCCAAAAAAGTTCGCAAAATTCATAAAAATCATCCTTTTGCGCCGGTTGAGCATCAACAAAATCATCTGCCACTCGCACAAACGCATAAAGGGTGAAAACCTGTTCTTTAATCTTCTTTGGAAAAAATAAACTTGAAGTGTAGTAGGTGGTACTTCCACGTTCAAAAATTGAGTTAAATAATTGTTGGTGTGTTGGCATTGATCAAACCTCGATTATACCAACAATCAAGTCAATTGTCCGATTTTGACTAAAAATTAAACCAAGATAAATTTTTAATTTTAAATTGAGTGTTTTGATTTTCGCTTAAGCCGATTTTGTGAAAATCCTTCATTTTGGTGCAAATTTCCTCAAGAAGAAAAATTAACTAATTGGTAGGATTGAAATGGAGGGTCTGACATTTTGGTTTTTATCTTTTATGCTGATTTAATGAGGATTTTTAATTTTGTGATCTTGATTTTACTCAAGAAGAAAAATCTAATGGTCAATATTAGACAAGTCTATTATTGAAGAAATTATAGTTTTTATTGATTTGCATTTCTCAAATGCCCAAAAATATCTGATCAGATGAAGTATATTTCTTGGAGCAAATGACAAAATGGGAGTGAGCTATTTGAAATTCATGCTGAGCGAACAGAAACTTCCTGCAATCTGAAGATCGGGGATCTGGATTGGGAAGGTTAAA
>CAZTME010000078.1:0-4999 GCA_964614795.1 uncultured Pseudomonadales bacterium
TTTTATTGCACCGAGTGAGAGTTTCAGTATTATTTTTTTAACATTAAAGTAATGTACGTATTTTGTACTCAAATTATAGAGTTGTTTTCCCTCTAAATATTTTCTCCTGATCAGTTTATCCAGTGAGTCATAATTTCTGTGATATATCACAGCTTCCGGGGCGTATTTTAGCTTATAACCTCTGCCTCTTACTCTTACCCCGAAATCGATATCCTCAAGCCCGATCAATCGCGTATCAAACCCGCCGACAGATCTAACAATATGCGCTCTATACGCTGCGTTTCCTGTCGCTAAAGAAACGCTTCCATCCTGGTCAAAAGATACTCCATACTTCTCTACGAGTTTTTTGGGCATATAGGCAAGAATTCGTCCACCAACACCGCCAACTTTTTCATCATCAAATTCTTTTAATAAGTTTTTAATCCAGTTTTTATCTGCTATGCAATCATCATCCGTAAAACAGATGATTGTAAAGATTCTTTGATTGAATTTAATAAATCACGGAAAGTTGGCTCCGTTTTAACCAAATGGGTTGCTTTGTCAAGAGATTTTACTTCTGAATTGGATATTTTTGTAGATAATTTTTCTTGCTCGAATTGAGAATTTTGATATGCCTCTTGCGCCACAGCTTGAAGCTGTGAAACCATTTGTTTACCTTTTTTAGTCGTTAAAAGAAAAGCTAAACCGAATCCAGCCATTAAACCAACACTCAGGCCATTCACAAATCCCGAAGATTCACCATTTTTGCTCATTGGTTTATAAATCCTTATCAGTTTTACTTGATTTATTTAACCACGCCGCAAAAGCATCAAAAATTCTGACACTGGCTTTAACACTCGTCATTGCCGAACCAATTTGTTGAAGAGGTTGCACAACGCTATTTAATCTTGATTCCGCTTCGTCCATGGCCAAGTTCACTCTGGTTACTGTTTGTCTCAGTTCACCAAGAAGTAAAAACAGCTGAACTCCTACCACCGTAAAAACAATGGTTAAAACAATTAAACCAATTCCCAAGATGTATTCCAAATAAGGCATGCTTTCCTTTCATTCAATAATGTTTAATTCGCATTTTATGATGCGAACATCCTATTTATTCTATATAGATGATAACTCAAGAGAGTAATTATGACTAGTCTATAAAAATCAAATGCGCTTTCTTGATTTGAACCGGCAATAGCTTACAAAGTTTTTTTGGAAAAAATAGACATGGTGCGCAATAAAAACATGAACCGTGCTGTTATTGCGCGACAAATCCAATCTTATTCACCGCTCGATAAAATTCTAACAGGAATTTCTTCAATCGTTTGTTTACCTCTGGCATTGGTTGCTTTAATTTGCAATGTAATCAATCCTTGGCTTGGAATTTCAATTGTGGCCGAAAAAGAACCATCCGGCTTAAGTGCGGTGGGGATTTGATTAATTTCCACCACTGAATCCAAACCGGTTCTTCCAGTAACAAGCACTTGTTTTTCATGGCTAGAAAAAGCTTCCGGAGCGGAGATTTCCAAAAAAGGTGGCAGATTAGCTAAGTAATAATGAATTCCTAAATATCCCAATGAGACGGTTACTATGGCGGAAATGAGTAGCAACAACCAAGATGTTACACCTCTGAAAAGGCGCCGCCTTGGGCGGCGCCAAGTAGACATCGGCAAGAGAGAGCCTGAATCTTTTTCCGTAAAATCTCGCCTTAATAATGCCAAAAGTGGTTCGGGCTCTATGCCCACAGCCAAACTTAAAGTGCGCACAAAACCTCTAACAAAAGGAGCGGGAGGCAGGGTTTCAAATGCATTATTTTCCAAAGCGATAATATATTCTTTTTTAATGTGAGTAAATTCAGTCAGTTGCTCAATACTCAAGGAGTGTTTTTCTCTTGCTTCCCGCAAAACCTCGCCCACTCTTTTAGTTTTCATTATCCGCCTTCCACAATTTTATTCTCTGATAGATACAAATGATGATGGATTCTCATTAATGATTTTATCAGGATCTTCTTGATAAGGAAGTATACATTTTATTTTGTCGACACGGTAATTAGTCTTGTCGCGAAATAACAACACAATCTAATGGATTATTTAGTTTTATTGCTGTATTGAAATCAATTACTGAAGTTGTTTTTTGACTTCTGCGGCGATACTGCCACCTTCGGCTTGACCCTGAGTTTTTTCTCTCACCAATTTAATAACTGCTCCAAGAGATTGTCCCGGATTTTCATTAATTACAGCGCTCACCACCTTGGCTAACTCATCTGCGGTCATGGAAACTGGCAAATACTCTTCTAAAATTTTAATTTTTTGGTTATTTTCGGAAACTAGCTCCTCTCTTCCGGCAACAACATATTGCTCATTGCTTTCTTGCATTTGTTTAATTTGCTTGCGAATGATGTTTTGGATGGCCAAATCATCTAATTCTCCTTGATCGATTTCTTTATTACGAATTTCTGCAAGCAAGAATCTAATTACAGCCAATCGACCTGCGTCTTTAGCTTTCATGGCTGTTTTCATGTCTTCTCTAAGTTGATTAAGTAACATACTCACCTTTCTATTGGAGTTTTCAGATAATTAATACAAATCAGATTGTTTATTCAAACATGTTCTGATTAGACTTGTCGCGCAATAACAACATTGTTTTCTTTGCTCGTATTTGATTGTGCAACAAGTCTATTCTACAACAAATCTTGATAGAATTTTTCGCACTTCATGATTTTAAAATGAAAAAGACGGAATTGCCTCTGCGAAAAAATATCCTTTTTTCTTATCTGATAATTCATTTTTTTAATACACATCTGGCATATCGATTATGTAGTTGATCATCGGTTGTCACTGTGACTTGCCATGCTGGACTTAAGCGCTCAAGTTCTTCTTGAGTATGCGTGTAATCAAGTTCTAGTAAAACACAACCTGAGGGGGTTATCACAGAAGTTGCCTGATCAAGTAATTTTTTTATTAAGCTCAAACCATTTTTTCCTCCATCCAAAGCCAGATGCGGTTCAAAATTTTTTACACTTTCATCCAAGGTTTGAATACGGTCATGGGGAATATATGGCAAGTTGGCAATGATTAAATCAATTTTCTTACCTAACAATTTCACTGAATATTCAGTCAGCAGGTTAGAGGTGAAAAAATTTACAGGAAAATTTTGCAGGTGAGTGTGCCAATTTTTTACAGCCACTTCCAAAGCCGGAGCGGAAAGATCAGATGCAAAAAAACTACAAGATCCAAGTAAATTTCCTTCTTTTATTTGGTGAGCCAAAGCGGTAATAATCGCTCCGGAACCGGTGCCAACATCCGCAATTATCAATTTAGAATCATCATTACCTTTTGCCGATTGATGATTGAGCGGAAGATTTCGGCTATTCACTTCAGCCATTGCCATCGTCACCAAATACTCAGTTTCAATTCTTGGAATTAATACCCTTTCATCAACATAAAAAGAAAGAGAGCAAAAATCAACCTGATGAGTGAAGTATTCAACCGGCATCTCGCCTATTTGTTCAATTATTTGATCGGTAATTAAATAACCATTTTTGGCCAGTTGAGTCAATTCGTAAGGTGAGAAAATTCTTTTTTGCAGAGAAGACATATTTAAACGAAATTATTTGCAAATCTTACTCTTTCTTCAATTATCATTCTTTTTAACAACCACCAAGCCAACTTCCTCAAAAAAGACTTTTCACGCAGTGAGAACACGTTTTCTATTAAGTAATGTATTTATTGAGCGACAAGCCTGTTGCGTGACAAGTCTAATAATCGAATATCTTTTTTCTTGAATGTGTCAACGAATTTGATATATCTGTTTCGATTTACCAAATTATACGCTTTTTAACTGTGCAAATCGACTCAAAAATTCTTAAATTGTTAAAATTGTTCACCATCATAACAATCAGCTCAATCAATTACTATCAAAATTAGATTCCCACGGTCTTACACTCGTTGATCTTCTGGGCGGAATTAGATGAAAAATATTCAATTGTTTGAGTTTTTTCAATTTTGTAGTTTTTTAACAAATTTGTTATGCTTTCAAGCATGAATAATCCCTATCTTGATCCCACACAAACAACAAACACTTCTTCGGTCATTTCAAAAACTCCCACAACTGTATTTAGTGGTTTTTTAGGTTCGGGTAAAACTACCATTATTATGAATTTAATTGATGAACTGCAAAATAAGGAACAAGTGATTTACATAAAAAATGAAATTGGGCAAGAAGATATTGATGGCACCATAATTCGAGGCAAAAATATTAAAACCAAGGAATTGCTGAATGGCTGTATTTGTTGCACTTTGGTTGGACCTTTTGTCAGTAGTATTAATGAGGTAATTGATTCATTTAAACCGGATAGAATTATTATTGAGGCTTCCGGTGCCGCCGATCCTTCCGCCATTGCCCTTATGGTTGATGGTCATCCTAAATTATCTAGAGATGGAGTCATCAGTATTATTGATGTGGCTAATTTTGAGGGTTATAAAGATCTTTCTTTTACAGCCAGAAATCAAACAAAATTCACGGATTTGATTATTTTTAATAAAATAGAACTGGTCGATTTGGCTCAAAAAAAAGCCGTAGTTGGTTACGTTCGCGAGCTAAACACCACCGCACCCATTGTGGAAGCTCCCAATGGTAAAATTCACCCCGAGGTGGTTTTTGGCGTTGCCCAACCGAATCTTATAAATGCTTTGTTTACCGAAACCAAAGAAGAGCATGAAGCCCACCATACTCACTTGAATCAAGATGGCATATCCTCCTTGGCTTTTTCGATGAAAAAATTGAGTGATGAAGAATTACAAAACTTTTTTGCCAATCAAGAATTATTTCCTCTAAATGTTTTTCGCGTAAAAGCAATCGCCACCAGCAAAAGTGGCAAATCTTGGTTTATTAATCGAGTTGGATCCAGACTAACCATAGAAGAAAGTAAAAACTCATTTCCTCAATCAAGGTTGGTTTGCATCGGTTTTCATTTGGAGAAAAATAAAGATGAATTGAAAAGTCGCTTATTGCCAATTTT
>CAZTME010000079.1:0-4989 GCA_964614795.1 uncultured Pseudomonadales bacterium
TACATTAAATGAGAGATACAATTTTAGTCTTCTTCCACGCACATTAACTTCACAAATTACAGATAAAATAGATGGCATATATGAAAAATTAAAAGAATATCTTATAATTGCAGTTAGTTCAGAACTTAGTCATTCAAAAGAGGTTATTTATCGACTGTATCCAAGTTTCGGCCCATTTTTGTTCAAATTTGGTTCTGATGAAGATATCAGGATTTTCTTTGAAAAAGCAAAAAATATTTTTTTTAATCAAGAAGAGTTTCCGTCAGATGAATATGGAGGTAAATCCTGGGCGATCATTGCTGACTTTGGAGAACAATTTTGGAGAACTGAAACAAAAGAGGATTTTAGCAGAAAGATATCATTATTAAATGTAGCGGTTTCTTTACAACATAACACTGGTTATTTTTTAGATAAGGACAATAGGATAATACTTGGAAAAGAAAGGCTAAAAGCTTTTTTAGATTTTGAAGCCCAAGGTAAACAGACCTTCGAATCATTACTAAATTATGGACTTGTTAATAGGATCATATCTCAAGAAGAGTATGATAACTATTTATCTTTAAATGAATCCCTATTAAATGATCAAAATAAATTACCAACTCAAATTGATACTAATCAAATTTATTTTGATAGATTGTCAAAAGACGTAAGACAACAAATTGAGGTTATTCAGAAAAATCCAAATTTACCTTTAGAAATCAAAATGGAAGCTCAAACTGTTTTTGACAGTAAAAAAGTAATTATTGATAATAATTATAGGTTTTATTTATCAAGACTACTTAAAACAATTTCAATAGATTGGACAGTAATAGATGAAAATGTAAAGATTTTTCAGTCTGGAGTACATTCATTTTACAATATATGTATAGCTGGGTATGAATTAACGTATTGGTATGAAAATGGAAAACTTGTTACTATTAACTCAATGAATGAGTTGAGAGAAAATGCAAAAAAATTATCTAAAGTTCTTAATAAACCAATAGTTGAAGCCCAATTTTCGAATCTAAGAGAAGGCGATTGATAATTTTATAAATGATCTTTTACGTTTTTTTGAAGCGGTTTTTATTCGAAGGCAATTTCTTTAATTATTTCATCACGCTTGATTTAGTATGGGCTTACTAAGGATTTTAAAATAAGCGATTGATTTGAATAGAGCAAAACATTTTCTGAATTAGAAACGTAAAGTAATCCTCAACCTAAACAAGATGATTTACCCTAAAATCATGGACTCTGGACAATGAGGCTGAAATATTAAGGAAGATTCTTTGAATGCCCTTAAAAAAATAGTTTAGTTAAATTAGCGGCGAATAATTTTTCAATTGCAATACTGTTAAAAATTTCAAATATCCTGCTTTCCAAGAATGTAAGACTCATGAGCCGTAAGTCATTATCAACAGTTATGATGAAACTGGGGTTTTAGTAAAACTTGAATAAATTAACATTATTAAAATAAAAGAATATGCAAAGATTGCTGTTATGTTTCCAACAATTCTAGCCAAAGTATTTTCCGTAAATTGAGTAGATACTTCATACTCGCCAGCTGGCAGTTTGTAGGCCAACCAGCCATGGTACAGATTTGGATCAGTTTCAGGTTGCACAACTGAGTTATCAACTAAATTTTTTGCCTTGATTTCCCAGCCGGGATAAGAAAAAACATTTTCTGCAATAATTAAATTATTGTCTGCCTTCACTTGATATGTTCTTTTCGTACTTACCCAAGAAATAATTTGCAAACTTCCTTCACCTTCAATAATGGCCACTTTATCCGGCCTATTTTCTCGAGTGGAGGGGGCGGTAAGTGGTAAGTTTTCATTTTGAGTGGAGGTGGAGTGAGGGTAAAGTAAATATGTTTCTGGTGATAAATTCACTTTATCTACAGGTTTAAGTGATGTGAAATTAAGTAATATCAAACTGAGAAAAATAATTAACGTAGATATAAGTGCAAATTTGAATTTAATTGGAAATAGCTTGGATTGAAGCCAGAAATTTAGTAGCAAAGCACTCAAAATAGCAATAAGTGGAAAAGATAGTAAAGTGAGACGCCAAGGAAATTGAATAAAATTTAAAATTGGCCAATGCCAAATAAATGAAAGAAAAGGCAATTGTAAAAATATTAGTAGTGTGATCAAACCTGAGAAAAAAATCAATTGATTAACAAAAACTTGATTTATTTTAAGCTTACAACACTTGCAAATAAGCAAAATGGCAAAAGATAGTAAGAGCATTATTAAGCCAAAGCCAAGTTGAAAACTCATCGAATCCACATTACCCGGGAAGGAAAAACCAAATCTAACAGGGCTGAATAACAATTGATAAAGAGTTGGTGAATGGAGAAAAGCTTCCTTGTTGTTGCCTGCGTTAGATAGCACGGTTAAGGACATTTCGGCAAGCGCGGGTAGCCAAAACCATAGAGAAGCAAGACCGGCTAGAATTATGGCCAGCAAAGTATGGAAGTAGGATTTCCAGTTAGATTTGAAGATAAAAATGGCGTATGGAAAAATAATTAGCCAAGAGAAAACAGCCATAATATTGTGGGCCAAAAATAAAGCATTTGAAGTAAGAAATAAAAGAACAAAACCCCATTTTGAGTTTTGTTTGATTAATGTCAGAGAGTAAAAAATCCAAGGAATAATGCTAATGGCGGCCAGCTCGCCAATACTGCCCCGAAAATATATTAAAGTGAATAAATAAGGCATGAGGAGCCAAGATAGGACACCAAAAAGGCGAGCTGGCCGCCACAAACCAAAACCGGCCAACCAACGCTCTACGTCAAATAAACCAACAAGCAGATAGCCAAAAATTAGCAATTTATAACTTGATTGCGCGCTTAAACCTAAAGCAATCAAAATAGCTCCCAAAATATTAGAAAGCGGATAATTAAAAACAAAAACCGGATAACCCACTCCTTCCCACAAATATGGAGCAATTCTGGGTGGAAACTGCCCATCGCGCAGTGCGGCCGCATAATTGGCAATTCTGGCTACATGCATTTCTCCATCATGCGTATAAGGAATTCCTTCAGCCAAAAAAGGTCTTAATAAAATGACAAGCGTGGCGATAATTAACCCTACCAGGATGAAACTCAACAAATTTTGAACATTCATTAATTTATTTGCCATCGCTCGTCCTTCCATTCAATCAAGCGTCCTTGATTAAGTTGTTCTTTAGTTGAAAGAAATCGATATTGACCCACTGCCAGTCCCGGTGAAAAACCAATCGAATTTTTCTCACCAAACTTGATACTGGCAAAAAAATCTTCCGCTGACATTTTTTCATACCAAGCTGTTCTTATATATTCATAACCTCCTGGATCCAGGACAAAAATTTCTCCGGAATGATCAGTCGCATTTACACCAGCTACCAATCCAGATTGTAAAATGATTGCCGATTGTTGAGGATAAAAAGTAAAGTAATGATAAAGATAATTGAGCGAACACAAAGGAATCAAAATTAAGACTCCGAGACTGGCGAAAAATTGCGTTTTTCTGTAATTCCCAATTGAATAAAAAAAGAAATCATAAAACCAAGCGATCAACAAAAATAGAAAAACAAATGCGCTTAAGCTTCTGGTGGCATGAGGAGCGTCCACAGTAATGCTGGCAACAGCCAGAACATAAATAATACTTATCAGTAAAAGCAAAGGTGTTTTAACGGAAAAATGATTCAAAAGTTTTGATTGGCTGAGTAATACCTGTTGCTTTTTCAAATAAGTTAATGTGATCTTTTTCAAGAACGCAAAAATAAGAAATAGGGTAGAAGTTAAAATTGAAACTAGGCTTAAGAAATAAACAAACGGAGTTAAGTGAGCAAAGCCGGGTAATTGATGCCAGGGATGAGTGCCACCTTTTAAAAGTAAAAAATTTGGGCTGAAAAAATTAAAAAATCGAGCACTGATTTCAATTAGCCAATAGAAATATTGATTTCCAATAATTGTTTGTGCCAAACCGTCAAATTGTTCTCTATAAATTGGATAATTAGCCAGCAAAGTGGCATCGGTAAAAATTGAAATGCCTTGTTTGGCTTGTGTGGCCGGTAAAAGTAACCACCAAATTAAACCAGCCGTAGTTAAAAGAGAAATAATAAGCGCCGAAGTAGATTTTTTGGCCATTGGCCAACGTAATATTAATAACCAACATATCAATAAAGGGGTATATAAAAGTGGCGTGTTATATGTTAATGAGGCGAGAATAAAACTCACCACACCCAGAAAATCAAAAAAGAAGCGTTTTTTGCCAACTTGATTGTTTGTCCAACAACTTAGTGCCAGAAAAAACCAAAACAAGGCAATAATCGCTTCAAAGCCAAATCTAGAGAAAAAAATCATGATGGGTGAAAATGAGAGTAGCAGAGCTATCAGCAAAATTGCTTTTCTGGAAAAATGCAGTTTCCAACCCAGCCATGCGCCAACCAGGACTAATAATGAACCTGCCAAGGCGGAGGGGAGGCGAGCGCTAAAATCATTAAAACCTAACAACACTCCTGAAATTAAAATATGCCATGTTGCCCCAGCCAACTTATAATCTCCAAAAGAACGAAGGGTAATTGGCCAGCTTTCTCCCCACTCATCTTTACCGGCTTGAGCAAGCAGTAACGCGTTATAGGCAAGGCTGGCTTCATCGCGATTTAGACCATTGGGCAAACTTTCCAACTGCCACAATCTTAGACCTAAGGCCATTAAAAAAATTGTCAACAAAGCTGAAATCAGGAAAAGTTGTTTGTTTTTGTGAAATTTAGACAGAAATCTTTTTTTCATTTTTTAATTATCAGTTTTTTTGGTAATAAGTAACACTTTAAAGAATTTGCCATCGGCTGGATTGAAAATTGAGGTTTCTTCCGTTACTTGAGCGGAACTTGGAATTGGCAGTTCAGCGATGCGATCTTCGGAGGTAGCAATAATTAGAGGTCTATCTAATGAGTAAAAAGATGTTTCGTCCGGTAATTTGAAATAAGTGTGATCCTCAATTTGGTTGATCGAAAAATTTTCACTGA
>CAZTME010000080.1:0-4941 GCA_964614795.1 uncultured Pseudomonadales bacterium
ATTTTTTTTATTTTTTTTGGCGTTTTCATACTTTTCATTGTGCTTTTCAGGATAAATGAGCTTGTTGGCGGATCCGACGTGTGGGGCAGAGAAGAATTTCTCAAACGTGAAGCGATCGAATATCAAAACAATTATTTCATGTTGTTTTCGGAGGTAATGCCGCAATTTAAGCTTTGCAAAGACAACCAATCTACTCAGCTTAGCAATCTATGCAAGCCGTCTCTCGCTCATAACATGGCAGGACTTAAATTGCCGGAAAGAACAAATATATATTTTGTTCAACTCTGTGATGACGATCGAAGTATATGCAAACTTTTCAAATCGGGGGATTTTAAAATTTCAAAAATCCAAACAAATCGAGAAAAAAGAGTTCAAAAATTGCTGTCTGGCACGCAATCTACCCTAACCGACAATTTTCGTATAAACGAGAAATATACCGCGGTGCAATAGCTGTTTGACTTATACCCAGAAGCAGAAATTATTGTTCCAGTTATTTCTCAGGGAAAAGTGATCGGCGCAGTTGTTGAGGTGTATGGAGATTGATTCGAATTTTTTCTTACGATCGTGCGATCATTCAAAGAATCTACAGTCTGAATATCAAGAATGAAAAACTCCCTTTTTATTGTTTCCCAATTTGTCTCATTTTGGGTGTAATCGCACCCAGAGTAATGCGTAGGCTACACGGGTTTGAATCCCACTCTCCGCCAGTTTTAATTCAATTTGAGGTATGATAAGGAGTTAACACTATTCAGATATTAGTTAGAAGGAATGTGTATGGAACAAAATATCAAAGATGCTGGAAACTCGGTTATAGAGGAAGAAGAGAAAAACATCTTAGGGATCAATGATGAAGCTGGCCAAAAAGAAGTTATAGCGAAAAAATCACCAATAATTATCTTGATTTCATTGTTTGGTTTGTTACTGCTAATTGGAATTTTTTACGTGGGATTAAAAGCAATTTCGCAAAAAGAGCTTCCAAATGAGTATCAACCGCCAGCTCAGGAAATAATCGACTCTACAGTGGTACCACCAGAGCCTACTTTACCACTAGAAACAAAGTCATCCGTTGTGAATCAACATTCTTCCGTATTTTCTCCCGAAAAATATGGATTTTCAGAAATTATGGATCTTAAAGCAATCGGTGTTAAAGCAAAATTCCCAAAAAATGTTTCTTCTTCTCTTCGAGAAGCAAACTTTTATGTTATTACTGCAAGTGAAGGTGATGCTGTGTCATTTGCCTTGAAAATATATGATGGTGGAGGAAGACGAGCGTGGTTTCAAAAAGAATATCCCTTGGCGAAAAATTACGTGATGGAATCATTTGCTGGTGAGGGGCACAGTGGCTATATTGCCTATGCAGTTAAGTCAGAGGATCTTCCTGGAGCATATTTCTATTTTACGATTATCAACAATAAAATGCTTGTAGTTATGGGAAATAATGCCTCATCAGAAAGTGTATTCTTTTCAGAAGATCTTCAAAAATTTAAAAGCTTTCTATCTACTATTGTTTTAACATCAAAACAAAATGTCACATTAGATGACCCAAATTTTTCAGAACTGTATAGGTGGAGCGATGCCAGAAAAACTGTGTGGGAAGACGCAAATTTAGGTTTGAAAATCACTACCCCAGAATGGACAGAATCCAGATTGCTAAGAGATAGAGATGCTGAAGGAAAATATACCTACACAGAGTGGGTAAGAATTTCCCCAGAAGTAAGAACTTATGATACTCCAAACTCTCCAGCATATATGCGACGAGTTGAAGTAACCGGAGGTTATCTTTCTCCTTATTATGTAGAGATTTTGCCATTACGATTTGAGGGTGAATCATTTTCTGAAGTTGCAAATGAATTGCTCATTTCGGCAGGTTTTTGTGCCAGCGAATGGAAGAGCTCAAAAGAGAACTGTACTAACCCAGATTTTTGTTATACCAAAGAAGAAGTGATTCAAAACTTAACACTTGAAAGGCAAATAAAAATTGGTGATATGGATGCACAGTTGAGAGGTATCAAGCAGGATTTTTCCAGTAAATATGATTGCCGTTCAGAAGGGAACATTTGGTTGATTAAGGCAAAAAATGGCCTCTTTGTTTCGTCTAATCTTTCAGCTGAGAATGAAGGCACAATGAGGTTAGAGACACTTTAATTCTCTTCTGCATCAAGTCAGACGCTCTTTCAGCCAGTACTCTTCTACCACTTAGTGAATTTCAGTATTTTTTTAAACTGCTACAATACGCCCATGAAAGCAACAGCACAAGCCCCTTCCAATATTGCCTTTGTGAAATACTGGGGAAAAATTAATGATGAGTTGACTCTGCCTGCAAATTCTTCTATCTCGATGAACTTGGCGCAGTTGCATACCACCACCACAGTGGATTTTTCAGAAGAATATGCCCAAGATCTTGTGGAAATTCAATTTTTTAATGAGCAATTGGAGATAGTGCAAGGTTTAAAAAAACAGCGAGTGATCGATCAATTGGATAGGCTACGAAAACTGGCCAACACTAATATGCGTGCTCGAGTGAGGTCAATTAACAACTTTCCGGCAGAATCCGGCATTGCTTCTTCTGCTTCGGCATTTGCAGCACTCACCACTGCAGCTTGTGCAGCGCTACAATTAAAAGTATCCACTAGAGAGCTGTCCATACTTACGCGACTGGGCGGCTCGGGTTCTGCTACTCGTTCGATTGAAAGCGGTTATGTTGAATGGAAAAAAAGCAATGAATCGGAAAAATCATATGCGGTACAACTGGCTCCGCATAATCATTGGGATTTAACGGACGTGATTTTGATTGTTTCTACCCAGAGTAAAAAAACCTCATCTCTAGAAGGACATGATGCGGCAAACTCAAGTCCTTATTATCAAGCCAGACTCGCCGAATTACCTGCTCGGTTGAAGATTATTCGCAAAGCGATTCGTGAGAAAAACATCTCAATGCTAGGCGTGGAACTTGAAAAAGAAGCAATTTCATTACATGTGGCTGCTATGACATCAGTACCTGCAATTTTCTATTGGGAAAGCTCGACCATTTCTGCAATCAAAGATCTGTTCTCACTGAGAGAATCGGGTGTAGAGGCATATTTCACCATGGACGCCGGGCCTAATGTACATATTATCTGTGAAACAAAAAACGCCAATTTAGTTGCAGATCATTTCAAGAATAAAGCCTATGTGCAATCACTTTTTATTTCAGAAGTAGGTGCGGGGGCAAAAATTATCCCCAATCATTTGTTTTGAAATGCATCAAACTTTAATAGATTAATTTATGTTATTCCAATATATTGACAATTTTATAGCTTGAAAAAACATTCGTATTGATTTAAAAAATCAGGTAATAACCACTACAATAACTTTTCCTTCAATCAAGATCAATTTTGATTTAATGATGTTGATTGGACTATGATTTTCCGCAGAATAATTGGTTTTTTAATACCACTTAATTGTTTGCTCACGAGCCGGCCCGGTAGTTGCCATTAAGAGCTTAACATTCAAACTTTTACTAATGAAAGTAATATATTGTAACGCTGTTTTTGGTAATTTTTTTATTGCTTTTATCTGATGAAGTTTTTCACCATCCCAAGCAGGGAGCTCCACATATACAGGCTCGACTTGATTAAGATATTCTTGATCAGGACGATATGAAACTGATTTGCCATCAATTTGATAATCCACACACACTTTAATAGGTTCATTGAGATAGCTAATATCCAAATGAGTCATGACTAAATATTCAACTCGATTTGTTTTAAACAGAAAAGAAAGCATGGGCAAATCAATATGAGCAATATCTCTTGGTCTTTTAGTGGTTGCTCCATACTCATTAGCATCTTCGCGAATTTTACTTGCCAATTTTTCTTCCATCATGGTTGGTAAAACTCTGCTTCCAACACTGGAAGAATAAGTTGCCTTAATTGTGGCCGCTTTTACAGCAACCAGATTTGGATCGGCGATGCCTTCGGTAGAAGAAAAAATTCCATCAAATGTGCAATCGGAGGCGGTTACATCCGGATAAACTCCCCATCTTTTGTCCAGACCCAAAGCCTGAGCCTTTTCAAATACAATTGGAGTTTTGCTTTGCCAAACATCACTCATATAATCATAAAGAGGAGTGATGAAGGGTAGAAGAATTTTTCTTGCTTTTTCCAATCTCGCATTCATTTGTGAAAGTGAGCCAACTTTGAGTAAAGAGCCGTCTAATCTGGGAACTTCCATTTGTGAAAGTTTAAGATTCATCCCTTTCAACCAATCATTATACAAATTGTAGTGAGTGGCAATTTTTTCATCCCAATTACTGGACAGCAAGTCTCTCATTCGCAGGGGATTTCGAAAAACCACATCTGCATAGGCCGGAGCAATTCCTCGTCCCGTTGATCCCTTGCTTCCGGTTGAGTGAGTTTTCAAACCATTCTCAAAAGCCCGATGAGTGTCTAAACAGAGTAATGCCATTTCGTCTATCATAAGTTTGGCGGGTAGTGTTTTTTTATTTATGGCTTTTAAAACTTCTTCAATTTCTAAAACCAAATCCTCAGGGTGAACCACCATTTCCTTACCAATAATAACAGTACAACCTTTTTGTAAAACTCCAGCCCCCAATTGATGAAGAGCAATTTTGATTTTGCCAACTTGGACCGTATGACCGGCGTTAGCACCGCCATTATCGCGATAGTGAACAACGTGATCGAATTTGGATAAAAAATCCGCCGTTAATTCATCAGTAATTCTTCCTTTTCCCTCATCTCCAAGAGCTCCGCCGGCAACGATAACCGAATTTTTGCGTTTGCCTTGCGCAATAAACGGATTAGGTTTTACCTTTTTATCTAAATTAAACAAATTGCCTTTTTTATAAACTGAGTTATAAATTGAAGAAAAGTGATTCATGAGCTCTTTCTATATCTGCATTTTTTACTTTATTTTAAACATCGCTATTTATTTTAATTTCCA
>CAZTME010000081.1:0-4884 GCA_964614795.1 uncultured Pseudomonadales bacterium
CTGTCTTTCCGAGTTGTACTGCCATATTATCTTTCTATCTATTTTGATATAGATATATATTTTCTTCTTCTTCTTCTTATTTGTCAAGTGCGGTAAGATATGAGCGTGAATAAACAACCGCTTTTCATGATCGTGGATGGGCATGCTTTAATTTACAGGGCTTATCATGCTTTCCCTGGATTAACAGATCCTCAAGGTAGGTTAGTTAACGCTGTTTACGGTTTTACTCGAATTTTGCTCACTGCTCTCAACGACATCAAGCCTAATTACGTAGCCGTTGCATTTGATCATAAAGGCGCAACCAAAAGAGCCAGTGAGCTTTTCAAAGATTACAAGGCGCATCGGCCGGAAATGCCGGAAGATCTTAAGCCGCAAATTGAGTTAGTGAAAAAAGTGGTTGACGCCTTGAATATTCCCAGATTTGAGCAAGAAGGTTATGAGGCCGATGATTTAATTGGGACAGTCACAAGATTAATTCAAGAAGATGTCACGGTTTTAAATGGCATAGAAGCACCTTTGGGTGTTAAGTCGCTCATTGTCACCGGGGACAAGGATCTTTTTCAATTAATTAATGATCAGGTTAGTGTTTGGTTGCCGGCGCGTGGTAAGGGCAAAGTAGATGAAGAAATAAAAGAAGAAGGTGTAATGAGAATTCTGGGAGTTTTACCCATGCAAGTTCCGGATTTGAAAGGTTTAATGGGTGACGCTTCGGACAATATTCCCGGAGTTAAAGGTGTGGGGCCAAAAACGGCCATGATATTAATTAAGCGTTATGGCAGTGTTGAGGAAGTTTATGAGGAAGCTGAAAAAATCAAAAATGCCTCACCGGCAGAGCAAAAAATGGCGGGTTTTTCGGCTAAATTATTGGAAAGATTACTTAATGATAAACAAATGGCACTGCTTTCAAAAGAATTGGCCACCATTAACCGCCACTTGGAAGTTGAGTTTTCACTCAAAGCCTGCACCGTCACAGATTATGACAAGGAAAAAACTTTAGCGGTTTTTGAAGAACTGGATTTTAAATCTTTACAGTATTTACTGCCCAAAGATGCTTTTGAAATTGGTGTACAGAAAGCCTTATTTTAATGAAAATAGCCTTAATTCACGATTATTTGCGCGAATATGGAGGAGCTGAAAGAGTTTTGGAGGTGTTGCACGAGATGTACCCGCAAGCTCCGGTCTATGTGGGTTTTGTGGATCAAGAAGCTTTGGGAACAAATGCCAAACGTTTTGCTGGCTGGCAAATTAAACAAACTTGGCTGGCAAAATTGCCCTTCATTCACCAACTTTACTCTCCCTACCGAATTTTTGCACCATGGGCTTTTAAAAGTCTTGATCTTTCCGGCTTTGATTTAGTAATATCCAGCTCCAATGCCTATTTTGCCAAGGCGGTGCAAGCGCCACAAGGCAAGCATTTCTGCTATTGTCACACTCCACCCAGAGCGCTTTATGGTTACTCCACCATGAGTGATTGGAAAGCCAATCCATTTATTCACCTGATTGGCAACGTGATGAACTTTTTTTTGCGCATCTTTGATTTTAAGATGGCCCAAAAAGTAAATGTCTTTATTGCTAATTCCCAAGAAACCCAAGCCAGAATTGAAAAATTTTATCGGCGTGAGAGTGTGGTGATTAATCCACCTGTGGCAATGGTGGATTGGGCAGTCCAGGATCGAACTCCGCTCAAACCGTTAGCAGATCGCAACTACTATCTTTACGTTAATCGCTTAGCGCTTGCCAAGCACCCCGAAATTGCAGTAGAAGTCTGCTCTCTGCTGAAGTTGTCGTTAAAAGTGGTGGGAGATGGGAAAATGTTACCAAAACTCAAGGAAATGGCAGGAAACTCGGTGGAGTTTTTAGGCCCGGTGGCGGATGACAAGCTCCGTGAACTCTACGCGGGGGCTATCGCGCTTATCTACCCGGTGGAGGATGAGGATTTTGGCATTGTTCCTATTGAAGCTATGGCATTTGGCACACCGGTGATTGCGCACCGATCGGGTGGTCCCAAAGAAACGGTTATTGAGGGAAAATCCGGACTGTTTGTCGATGAGCTAAGTGTGGAAGCATTTTCTAGGGCTTTGCAACGTTTTGAAAAACAACGTTCTCACTTTTCTGTAGAAGAAATTCGCGCATCTACCAGCATTTATTCTAGTAAGAAATTTAAATCTGCAATTTCAAAAATAGTAACGTAGGCCACTATTTATTGAAACTTTACCACCGCCACATCATATGGCCTCATTGGCACATAAACCATTATTCCTCGACCATCTTCTGTAGGTGAGGCGGTCACTTTAACCGGTGCTTTATTCAAGTAGTTGATAGTCACATTATTTTGACCGGCCGGCATGTTAAAAAGTGTGATGGGCACAGTTTCTTGATTTCTGCCTTTAGGATCGAAATTACTAAGAGCAATCACCACTTCACCAGAGGGTTGTTTGGTGGCCACCAAACAACCCTCTGGTGAAGTGGTGATTGCTCTTAGTAATTTCGATCCTAAAGGCAGAAATCAAGAAACTGTGCCCATCACACTTTTTAACATGCCGGCCGGTCAAAATAATGTGACTATCAACTACTTGAATAAAGCACCGGTTAAAGTGACCGCCTCACCTACAGAAGATGGTCGAGGAATAATGGTTTATGTGCCAATGAGGCCATATGATGTGGCGGTGGTAAAGTTTCAATAAATAGTGGCCTACGTTACTATTTTTGAAATTGCAGATTTAAATTTCTTACTAGAATAAATGCTGGTAGATGCGCGAATTTCTTCTACAGAAAAGTGAGAACGTTGTTTTTCAAAACGTTGCAAAGCCCTAGAAAATGCTTCCACACTTAGCTCATCGACAAACAGTCCGGATTTTCCCTCAATAACCGTTTCTTTGGGACCACCCGATCGGTGCGCAATCACCGGTGTGCCAAATGCCATAGCTTCAATAGGAACAATGCCAAAATCCTCATCCTCCACCGGGTAGATAAGCGCGATAGCCCCCGCGTAGAGTTCACGGAGCTTGTCATCCGCCACCGGGCCTAAAAACTCCACCGAGTTTCCTGCCATTTCCTTGAGTTTTGGTAACATTTTCCCATCTCCCACCACTTTTAACGACAACTTCAGCAGAGAGCAGACTTCTACTGCAATTTCGGGGTGCTTGGCAAGCGCTAAGCGATTAACGTAAAGATAGTAGTTGCGATCTGCTAACGGTTTGAGCGGAGTTCGATCCTGGACTGCCCAATCCACCATTGCCACAGGTGGATTAATCACCACACTCTCACGCCGATAAAATTTTTCAATTCTGGCTTGGGTTTCTTGGGAATTAGCAATAAAGACATTTACTTTTTGGGCCATCTTAAAATCAAAGATGCGCAAAAAAAAGTTCATCACGTTGCCAATCAGGTGAATAAATGGATTGGCTTTCCAATCACTCATGGTGGAGTAACCATAAAGCGCTCTGGGTGGAGTGTGACAATAGCAGAAATGCTTGCCTTGTGGCGCTTGCACCGCCTTGGCAAAATAGGCATTGGAGCTGGATATTACTAAATCAAAGCCGGAAAGATCAAGACTTTTAAAAGCCCATGGTGCAAAAATTCGGTAGGGAGAGTAAAGTTGGTGAATGAAGGGCAATTTTGCCAGCCAAGTTTGTTTAATTTGCCAGCCAGCAAAACGTTTGGCATTTGTTCCCAAAGCTTCTTGATCCACAAAACCCACATAGACCGGAGCTTGCGGGTACATCTCGTGCAACACCTCCAAAACTCTTTCAGCTCCTCCATATTCGCGCAAATAATCGTGAATTAAGGCTATTTTCATTAAAATAAGGCTTTCTGTACACCAATTTCAAAAGCATCTTTGGGCAGTAAATACTGTAAAGATTTAAAATCCAGTTCTTCAAAAACCGCTAAAGTTTTTTCCTTGTCATAATCTGTGACGGTGCAGGCTTTGAGTGAAAACTCAACTTCCAAGTGGCGGTTAATGGTGGCCAATTCTTTTGAAAGCAGTGCCATTTGTTTATCATTAAGTAATCTTTCCAATAATTTAGCCGAAAAACCCGCCATTTTTTGCTCTGCCGGTGAGGCATTTTTGATTTTTTCAGCTTCCTCATAAACTTCCTCAACACTGCCATAACGCTTAATTAATATCATGGCCGTTTTTGGCCCCACACCTTTAACTCCGGGAATATTGTCCGAAGCGTCACCCATTAAACCTTTCAAATCCGGAACTTGCATGGGTAAAACTCCCAGAATTCTCATTACACCTTCTTCTTTTATTTCTTCATCTACTTTGCCCTTACCACGCGCCGGCAACCAAACACTAACCTGATCATTAATTAATTGAAAAAGATCCTTGTCCCCGGTGACAATGAGCGACTTAACACCCAAAGGTGCTTCTATGCCATTTAAAACCGTGACATCTTCTTGAATTAATCTTGTGACTGTCCCAATTAAATCATCGGCCTCATAACCTTCTTGCTCAAATCTGGGAATATTCAAGGCGTCAACCACTTTTTTCACTAACTCAATTTGCGGCTTAAGATCTTCCGGCATTTCCGGCCGATGCGCCTTGTAATCTTTGAAAAGCTCACTGGCTCTTTTGGTTGCGCCTTTATGATCAAATGCAACGGCTACGTAATTAGGCTTGATGTCGTTGAGAGCAGTGAGCAAAATTCGAGTAAAACCGTAAACAGCGTTAACTAACCTACCTTGAGGATCTGTTAATCCAGGGAAAGCATGATAAGCCCTGTAAATTAAAGCATGCCCATCCACGATCATGAAAAGCGGTTGTTTATTCACGCTCATATCTTACCGCACTTGACAAATAAGAAGAAGAAGAAGAAAATATATATCTATATCAAAATAGATAGAAAGATAATATGGCAGTACAACTCGGAAAGACAG
>CAZTME010000082.1:0-4823 GCA_964614795.1 uncultured Pseudomonadales bacterium
CACCATAGACCTGGATAACGCGAATCTTCCTAGCGCCAGAATTATCAGCAACATTGAGGACTGAGCGTAATTGAATCATAGCTTTAATCCTGTTTTGTAACTAAACTAACTACTCTGAAACGCTTGGTTTTACTCATTGGACGACATTGTTGAATGTAAACCTGATCTCCCAGTTGAACATCCATTTCCAGATGACAAGCGTATCTCTTTGTACGCACCACTGATTTTTTATACAATGGGTGTTGCCATTGTCTAGCCACAGTCACCTGAGCGGTTTTGGGCGTATTCAATGCAGTGATGGTTCCAATTCTTGTTTTCATATAATCTAACTCCAAATTATTCCGATTGACCGGTTAACTCTCTTTCACGAATAATTGTCTTTATTCGTGCCAATTCGATCAAGTCATTTTTGATTTGACTTGGCTTGTCCAGTTTTCCGGCGGCCAGTTTTAAGCGTGCTTCTTGAATTTGTTTTTCAAGAGTGATTATTGACTCACGCAATTGATCATTTGATAGCGAGTGAAGATTTTTTTTGTCTTGTTTTGGCATAATTACTTCTTCACAATCACGGTTTTTACAGATAATTTATGTCCGGCTTTGGTAAATGCTTCAGAAGCAGTTTGTTCTGTTACACCAGCCAATTCAAAAATTATTGTACCCGGTTTGATCACGGCCACATGTTGTTCAACCGGACCTTTACCCGAGCCCATTTTTACACCGACGGGTTTCTTCGTAATTGGTTTATGAGGGAAAATCCTCATCCAATACTTGCCGGTACGCTTAGTCATAAAAGTTATTTTTTTTCTAGCAGCTTCCAAAGAACGAGCCGTGATCCATCCGCCCTCGGTTGCTTTAAGGCCGTAATCACCGAAAGCCACAGAGCTACCTTTTTGAGCTAGCCCTCGATTTTTGCCTCTGAATTGTTTGCGGTATTTTTCTTTTCTAGGTTGTAACATAATCTAATGAAAGTGTATTACTACACAATCTCCCCGCGATAAATCCACACTTTGATACCAACATACCCGGATCTGGTTCGACATGGTTCATGATGATAATCAATGTCAGCTCTTAAAGTTTGAGTGGGCACTGAACCTTGTGAATACTTTTCAGTGCGACTGATTTCCGCACCGGCCACACGACCGGCCAAAGAAATTTTAATACCTTTCGCTCCTGCTTGAGTGGCTTTCTCCAAAGCTTGATTAACTGCGCGTCTGTGAGGGAATCGCTTCAGAAGTTGTTGAGAAATTCTTTCAGCTACCAATTTAGCACTCAAGTCTGGATGAGTTGCCTCTTCTACACGCAAATCAACTTTTTGCACTTGTTGCGATTGTTTATTATTTACTATGATTTTTTCCAAACCTTTTTTAATCACTTCCAAATTTGATCCACCTTTACCAATGACCACTCCCGGTCTGGAAACTGTCATTATAACTTTAACCAGTGTTAGAGAGCGTTCGATATCTACTCTAACTATACCGGCACCACCAATAGTTTGTTGAATATAAGATCTAATCTTATGATCTTGTAAAACGTGTTCCGAATAAGATTTCGGATCCGCAAACCATCGTGACTTCCATGGATAGATCACACCGGTGCGATAGAGGGTTGGATTAACTTTTTGTCCCATAAGTGAAGAACCGTATTGTACACTACTTTACTGATTTTTTCTCCTTAGATTTTTCAACTGAAGCCTTAGCTTTTTTCTGAGCTGGCTTTGAGCTTTTAGTCTGAGTAGAAGTTTTTTTATCGACTGTCTTATCTTTTGTATTAACCGCTTTAGTTAATGAGTTCTCTGATTTTTCAGAGCGTGGGCCGGCTTTTGTCTTTTCTGGAACTGAAGACGCTTTCTGGCTTTCAGCTTTTTTTGCATCTTTATTCTGAGAAACAATTTGTTTGTCAATCTTGTTTTCCAGAGTAACCGTGATATGACAAGTTTTTTTCTGAATGCTGTGAGCACGACCCCGACTTACCGCTCGAAATCTTTTGTAAATTGGCCCATTTTCCACCACAATACTTGAGATAATTAAATCTTGTGGAGAGAGGGAATGATTATTTTGAGCATTAGCCACAGCTTGACGAAGAGTTTTCATCACCGGGACACTAGCCGATCTGGGCATAACCGCCAATTGACGAAAAGCCTGCTCTAAAGGAAGACTTTTAACCGAATTAGCAACCAATCTCACTTTGCGAGGGGCTTGTCTAACGTAGCGTTGAGAAGCAATAATAATCATACATCCTTTATGTCTTAGAGAGCACGCGCTTGACTACTCTTCCATGACCATAGAAAGTGCGAGTCGGAGCGAATTCTCCCAACTTGTGACCAACCATGGCCTCGGTTACAAATACTTCAATAAATTTTTTGCCTTGATGCACCGAAAAAGTATGACCAACAAAGTCAGGGCTGATCACACATGCTCTGCTCCAAGTTTTAATCGGAGTTTTTGATCCCGATTGTTTTTGAATCATTACTTTTTTAAGCAACTTTTCATCAACAAATGGTCCTTTTTTGCTACTGCGACTCATATTATTTTCCTTTAATTATCTGACTGCATGACCCTTTCGGTCTACTATTATCCACTTATTACTCCATTTTCTTTTTTGTCTTGTCTTTAATCCTCTGGCATGTTTACCCCATGGAGTTTTTGGATGTTTCAATCCGACTCCGGACCTGCCTTCACCACCACCATGAGGGTGAGAACCGGGATGTTGAGCTGTACCGCGTACGGTTGGTCGAATACCCATGAGGCGCTTGCGACCGGCTTTGCCGAGTTTGCGATTTTTCCATTCCGTGTTAGCCACTTGGCCAATGGTGGCAAAGCATTCTTCCGGCAATAATCTCAATTCTTTAGAAGGTAATTGAATAGTTACCATACCATTATCTTTAGATTGAACCAAAGCGCTGGAACCGGCTGAACGAACTATTTGTCCACCTTTTCCTGGTTTTAGTTCAATATTGTGAACCGGCTGGCCAATTGGCACAAGTTTAAGTGGTACGGCGTTGCCCACACTTAAATCGGCTTTTTCACCTGAAGCAACTTTTGCTCCGATTTGCAAGCCTTCCGGAGCAAGAATATATGACTTTTCTCCATCTGTGTATTGTAGCAAAGCGATATTCGCACTACGAGTTGGATCGTACTCGAAACGAACCACGGTGGCAATAATATCATACTTGCGTCTCTTGAAATCAATGACTCTAAGGCGTTTTTTCACACCGCCACCTCGATGACGAACAGTAATTCTGCCTTTGGCGCCACGACCCTGACGTTTGAGATGACCTTTAGCCAGCAATGATTTTTCAGGTTTTCCCTTGTGAAGTTGTGATCGATCCACGTCAACGCGATTGCGTTGTCCTGGTGTAGTTGGTGATGCTTGTTTTAAACTCATACAATTTTTATCTAACTATACTGCTGATTGTGAAAAATCGAATAAATCTATGGTTTGACCTTCTTTCAAACGCACATAGGCTTTCTTCACTCGCAACTCCATTCCCGGCAAACGTCGACGACCCGTTTTTCTCGAGGTGGCTTGCCTGATTGAAGTTCTGACCCAGATTACTTCGACGTTGAAAAGCTCGGCGATTCGAATAGCAATGGCTGGTTTAGTCATGGCCGGATCCACCGCAAAAGTATAAACGTTTTCACTTGCTGCTTTGCGCAGGGTTTTTTCTGTAACTACTGGTCGAAAAATCATTTTTGACATATATTATTTTTTTTCAATGGTTTTTGTTTTTTTGACACTAGATTTAGCTTTGGTTGATGTTGCCGCTTTTTTTGCTGAAGAAGCTTTGGTTTTGACTTTAGCGGTTGATTCTGCAACATCATGTTTAGAACTTTCTACAAAATCATTGGCTTTAGAAACGGTTTTTTTATTTTCGACAACTTGTTTGCTTTCCGATTTGAGTTGTCCTTGTTTGTTAGCGCCTAATCTCTTGATGAGCAAATCCCATGCTTCTCTGGTAATAAAAACAGTATTGGCGTGAATTAAATCATAGGCAGTGACCTGATTTACTGAGTAGGAAGAAATGTAAGGAATATTATTCACACCTCTAAGTTCATCGCTTTGTTCCGTCAAAGCTACTAGGGCTACGTTGTCGGTTTTTTTTAGATCAGAGAAGAACTTGGAAAAAGCTTTTGTTTTGCTTTTTGCCTGAGAAATTTCTGAAATAACAGCCAAATTTTCTCCATGAGCTCGCAGGACTTCTCTGAGTGCGCCAATTTTTTGAGATTTCGATAAATTGAGCGACCAATTTTGATTGCCTCTTGGTCCGAAAGTTACACCACCACCGACAAAAATTGGCGCTTTGCGCGAGCCATGTCTTGCGCCACCGGTACCCTTTTGTTTGTACATTTTTTTGGTGGTTCGGCTTACTTCAGCTCTACTTTTAGTCTTTGCGGTAGCTTGTCTGGCATTAGCGCTGTAAACTCGATAAGCTTGAGCTACTAAAGTCAAATTTGGTTCTCCAACCAAAACCGGAGGAGCGGTAAATGAAGAAGTGGTGCCGGTTAATGAGTAAACGGTGATTTTCATACTTATGCTTGTTTCTGTTCTGATTGCTCTGATATATTTGTTGATTCGCTTTGTTCTGTTGATTCAGTTTCATCCGCTTGAATTGAAGATTCTTCCATGGTTGATTGGGCTTCTTGTGATTCAACTTTTACTTCAGGTTGAGTACTTTTAACAATCCCCGAAGCTTTTTCGTCAAGAGAAATTGTTTTTGAATTTCCAGTTTTACTAATTTTTACCAGACTGTTAACGGAGCCGGGAATCGGACCCGATAACCATACTTCACCGGAATTAGGATCAAGATGAAGCACGACCAAATT
>CAZTME010000083.1:0-4638 GCA_964614795.1 uncultured Pseudomonadales bacterium
AAGCCAGATATGATGACATTTCTATTCATATTTTAATAATATCAAGTTTATTATGGGACGGCAATACATATTAAGTGAGTAAAAACACCTTCAATCTTCAGAACAAATTTTAATCTACCATCCTTAAATCCCCGATCGTAAGGTCGCTTGGGGATGAAGGAGCCTCTACGCAGTAGTAAGCTCTGCTTGTTACAATCTAAAACCCCGATCGTAAGCTCGTGGGTAGTTTGCATTTGTAAACAAATCAAGTGAATGGAGATATTAATTGATCTTATCCAAACAACATTGCGCCAATAGCGATCGAGGCAGAAAGACAACCACTTATGGAACTGTTAATAATGATTGGGCGTTGCTGATGAGCAATGCCGTATGCCAACCATACGCAGGAAGTGAAAACAAAACCGGCCCAACTTAGGGGAGAAACACCCTGAGCACTTTGAGTTGAGTAAATGAGAAATACTTGCGGAAGTGTTAAGATTGGGCTGATAACAGCAACAATAGTCACTAATAAATCAAGTTTTTTTGTGTTCTTTTTGTTAGGAATTTTTGTTGATTTGGACATCATAAAGTGAGTTATTTCTGATAAATAGATACAAACTATTAATTGTTTTTACAAAAAACTTGAATTAAGAAATTAATATGATCATCAAGCTCTTTTTCTATTAAAAGTACTCCTTTTTCAATATCTTCTCTTTTAATATTAGCGGCGAAACCTTTGTCTTTCAATTTCTTTTTAACTGAAGAAGCCTTCATTCCTTGAAATCCTTCTGGTCGCATTAATGAATAGGCATGCAAAAAGCCGGATAGTTCATCGCAGGCAAATAAATACTTGTCCAAGACAGTTTGCGGTTGACGACCAGTTCTCTTAGGTGCATGAGAAGCAACAGCATCTTTGAGAGATTGAGGATATTCAGAAAACCACTCAGCGATGGCTTTATTGGGATGTTCGTTGGGATACTCTTCCCAGTCAAGATCGTGTAAAAGACCAGTGGCATACCACAGTTCTGGATCTTCACCAAGCTGTTTAGCATAGGCTTCCATGACTTCTGCCACCATTATTACGTGTTTACGTAAAGCTTCATTTTGAATGTGAGTTTCCATTAACTCAATTGTTTTTTGTCGATTTAGCATTATATTAATTCCTATTTTAATGGCTGATTTATTAATCAACTTACTATAATATCATTCTTGCATCAGATAAATGTTGTATAACTTGGGTTAGTGATTTTTGACTACATTGCAACTTCTCCAGATACGTCTTCAAATCTTTTTATTACAAAATTGCGATCGAGAGAAGCTAGTAACCAGCCAGCTTTCGGTCCGGATTTTTTACCGATGATGCTTAAATAAATGGCTTGAAAAGCTGGGCGAGCACCAATTGTGTTTTTGGCTAAGTTGAAAATTCCTTGATGAATTGCTTCTGCAGACCAAGCAGAGTTTTCGCTCAGTAACTGATTAAGTTCTTTCAAAAACGTACGTTGATCTTGGGTTAAATTTTTTGTTTCTTCAGGCAAATTTTCACTGGGTAAAAACTTAATTTCGTCCGGAGCGGTTGTATTTAGCCAGCGTTTAGCATAATGAGTTCTTTCTTCAATAATTTTCAGCTCAAAATCATTCAATGCCGAGCCTTTGATTTTCGCACATTCGTGAACTATATTAATATTAGGAATTTGAATCCATTGAACAAGATCTCTGAATCTGGGTACAAAATGCGGTTTTGGCATTTCACCAATTTGTGCCAACTCAAAAGATCTGGCTAGACGCAAATCCCCTTCCGCCTCATGCCAGAAAATTTTCCCTGCTAAATCATACTCATCAAACAAATCCGGAATAGCTTGAGTGGAAGGGTCAAAATCAATCACTTGGTTATAATGACGACTGGTAAAAAGAAAACGACCCACACTGGGAGGCAATATTTGTACAAAATCTTTAGCGGACATGCCAATGCCTTTGCTGGAACTCATTTTGGCACCTCGCACCAAAATCCATTCATAAGGAATATCAAATGGCGAAAAATTATGAAAAACTCGCTGACAAATAGCGTTAGCCATATCTCGCGAGCCACCGGCGCTGGTGTGATCTTTGCCGGCTCCTTCCACGTTCACTCCCATTACTTGCCAATGTGCCGGCCAATCCACTTTCCAGAGTAATTTGCCGGTACCATTAAATGGTGATACCGAACCGTGGTACCCACAACCTTTTGCCCACTCGACTTTGTTTGGCTGACATTCATAGGTAACTTTTTCTCCATCCCAATCTGTTGTTAATGTTGATCCGGTGCAACCACATTGCTCACAGATAACTTGGAAGGGATACCACTTTTCTGGCAATTGATAATCGGCGACCTCTTTATAGATCTGTCGCAATTCCTGAACATTATCTAGAGCAGTGCGGATGACGTTATTCATTTTGCCCGATTCGTACAGTTCATCACTCCAAATAATTTCTGGGGTTGCGCCCAATGTGGTGAAAGCATCAATGAAGTCGAGGGCGTAAAAATGCCCAAAGTTGCGCGCCTGTTTGTATTTTGAAATTTCATCTTCTGATGAGCCTTGAAAGGAAATACCGCTTTGCTCGGGCTGAGGCGCGGGAATACGATGCAGTGAATAGCCCATCTTTTCTGCATATTCCTTTGGTAAATATCCTGGCAATGAGTCCATATTGTCCATGTTGTTGAATACATATGTTGAGACAACATGTTGACCAGTTTTTGCACGTAGTGCTTTAGCAACTAGATCATGCAAAATGACCCCACGTAAAGCACCAACATGCACTCTTCCTGAGGGAGTTTTCATGTCATCTACATGTAGGGTTTTTATAGAATGTTCCTTTTGCCAAGCAATAATTGAATCGACAACCTGATCTAGCCAATGAGCGGATTGTTTGATGGAAGTGTTGTTTTTTTGCATATAATTCGTACCTGTCGAGGAGCTTTATTATATAGCATATTTAGTTATAAAAATCAGAATAACGCGTACATAATCTGAAATAAAATTGAACTGATTAGCTATAGTTGCAAAAAGTGTTATCAAAATTGAAAGCGATTCAAAATCAACAAAAAATCAATACTAGTTCATTGTTAATCTGGTTGTCATGACACTAAGTTAACTGATGTTTTCAATTGTATAACTTACTTCCCCAGCTGGGGCCTTGACAACAACCTTATCATCTTTTTTCTTACCGATCAATGCTTTACCCATGGGAGATACGCTGGATACTTTTCCTTCTTTTGGATTACCTTGAAACTCACCGACAATGCTGACTTTCAGAGTTTTGCCTTTTGCCGGTTTGATACTAACCGTTGAGCCGACTCCCACTTTGAGACTTCCCTGAGATTTCTTAACAATGACCGCTTTTGCCAAGACTTCTTCAATTTCATCGATTCTGGCTTGAATCAAATCTTGTTCGGCTCTGGCATCATGATATTCGGCATTTTCGGAAAGATCACCGTATTCTCTCGCTTTAGCTACGCGATCAACCACCGCCGGAAGTTTTACAGTTTTTAGTTGGTTTAACTCGGCTTTTAACTCGGTTAATCCTTCCTGAGTTAGCTCAATAGGTTGAACTGGTGATGAAAGTTGTGTGGCTGTCATAGTCAAGTTAGTATACTAGACTTGTTGCAAAAAACAATAGAGTTGTTGCAAAAGCATGAATAGATTTTGTCGCACAATAACACCACGATTCTGATTAATTCATGTTCTTATTGTGCGACAAAATCTGATTTTCAATTTATCACTAGGATTTTTTGGTTTTTTCGGCCAGTTTAAGTTGAAGCAGAGCAAATCGAAGTTCTGCTTCGGCTTTTAATTTCTCTCTTTGATTCTCTGAAAGCTGAATAGTTTGTTTGGCCTTTTCTATGGCTTCTTGAGCTTTTTGAGTGCTAATTTCTCTCGCTTCCACCGCCGAGTCAACCATAATTATTACTTCATTGCCGGCGCTAACAGTTAGAAAACCGCGTGAAACTGCTAGAAAATGCACTTTACCTTCAGAAACATACTCTAATTGCCCGGGAGATAATCTAGTGATGAGAGGAATGTGTCCGGGTAAAATAGTTAACTCACCTTCGCAACCGGGAACGGTCAACCTTTGAGCGCCAGTTCGAACCAGTGCTTTTTCTTGAGAAACAATCGTGAGTTGAAGTGAGCTCATAATTTAGATTTTTTTAGCTTTTTCTACAGCTTCTTCGATACTTCCTACCATATAAAATGCTTGCTCAGGTAAAGCGTCGTGTTTGCCTTCCAGAATTTCTTTAAAACCGCGAATTGAATCGGCAATCGTTACGTATCTACCAGGTACGTTGGTAAACTGTTCCGCAACGAAAAATGGTTGAGTGAGGAAGCGTTGGATTTTTCTAGCTCGAGCAACCACCAATTTGTCTTCTTCGCTAAGTTCATCAATGCCCAAAATGGCAATAATATCTTGTAATTCCTTATAGCGTTGCAAAACTCTTTGCACTTCTCGGGCAGTGTTGTAATGATCTTCACCAACAATACTTTTTTCCAAAATTTTTGAGTAAGAAGTAAGCGGGTCAACTGCCGGGAACAAGGCTTGTTCCGCCAACTTTCTTTCCAAAGCTATCGTAGAGTCAATATGGGTGAAAGTGGTGGCGGGAGCGGGATCGGTGTAGTCATCGGCGGG
>CAZTME010000084.1:0-4552 GCA_964614795.1 uncultured Pseudomonadales bacterium
TGTAATGAATATCATCTACCAAATTTTCTTGCTGAAGTACTTCCACTGAAGAAAGCCATTTCAAAATTCCCTCATCATTACTCTCTCCAATGGGCAATTGATTTGTTGGCAACTCTACTCTAAAGAAAGCCATCAACCAATCTTCTGGATAACCTTCGGACAAACTGACCAGCGCCTTCAATTGAAAATTAACAGGTGAAAGATTTAAACCAATTTCCTCTTCTGTTTCTCTCATTGCTGCATGCAAAAAACTCTCACCTCTTTTTACTTTTCCTCCAATCCCGTTTAGTCGCAAATAATCAGAGACCGAACCCTTCTTCGTGCGATGAATAAAGAGCCATCGATTTTGATAATGACAAAAACACGTAACGGAGATGATTGTTTTGCGAATAACTTCCTTGATCATTATTTTTTTGCTAATCCATTTTTTGAAAAAATGAAAAATTATTACAAATTTTAAATAATATTTATCAGACTTGTTGCACAATAACAGCACGATTCATTTACTCATCTTTTGGTCATTTTCTTCCGTTTCTTGCTTACTCAATTAACTTTGGCTACCATCAGTTGCAAGCACCTTGAAAATGTTCCAAATTCCATATCAAATTAATTCATGTTTTTATTGCACGACAAATCTATTTTTTTTCTAATATATTAAGCAAGCAAAAAATCCTATTCCAAGGGATCAATACCCTCAAACTCCAAAGTATTCATTTCTTTCATGGTTGAATCAAGAGAATTGATTGCCTCATCCACAGATTCTTGTGGTGTTGTTGGTTGAGTATTGCTCAAAGGTTGAATGGGAATTAAGGTAGATTCAGGCTCAACGAACTCTTCGCTTTCTGGAGTTTCGGTTTCCACTGGCGCTTTGTTTGGCATACAACCACTAAGGAAAAGCAAACTAAAAGTAAATAAAAATACAATTGAAAGATTTTTTTTCATAGATAGCTTTCTTTTTAACTCAAATACAAAAAATTATTGAACTAAGTCATCAACAACAGGAGCTGGAGCTGTAGTTTTTTGCACACCAGCTTTCTCATGTAATGCAGTTTGAATTTCTACCAAACTTGGCCTGAGAGTATTTTGAATGTAATTGCGAATATCTTGAGCTTCTTTCCTTAATGTTTGAATTTGTTGACTACTGGCTTTGGCCAAAGAAGCGATTTCTTGAGTTTTTTCTAAACAATTCATCGCTGAAGAATTGGCTGTTTGAAATTGAGCATGCAATTTCTCCATATTTTGCAAGTGGGTAGAAATCATTCTTTGCAAAGTTGCTAAATTTTCTCTGGCTTTTTGGGTTGAAATACCCAATTTATCCGCTTGATCTAAGGCGGAATTTGTTTTACTCAAAAGATTTTGATATCTTTGCTCCCAACCTTGTTTAATTTTTTCTTGGTTCTGCATTTTTTCTTGCATGCGCATAGCAAACTGCTCGCATCTTGCTTCCAGTGCTTGATTTTTTTTGTCCTGAAGTTGTTGCTTGGTTTCCTGAGCTTTTTGTTGAAGTTGTTCCGGCGACATCATGCGTCCCGAACCGGTTGCAGTGTTTCCAGAGTTATTCAGCATTAATTCTGGCCTAGCTGAAGGCCTTGAGCCTTGTTCAAGATTGTTTTGTGCCATCACAGCTGATGGACTAAAAAGCAGAGGTATCAAGAAAAATGCAATCAAAAGAATTATTGGAAAATGGATGATGGCTATTTTTTTCATATGTGCATAAGATATCAAAAAAAATGTCAAAGCACAAATTTAAAACATTCTGGAAAACTCGCGATCAAATTTTTTATTGATTGAATTTCGGATAAAATTCTACACTTTTTCCTACATAAAACAGCTAAAGTTTCATATATAGCTCTCACAGAACAGAGTGACAGTTTTCTTTGCTTTGTACCCAATGAAAAATCTAAGATAAATACATAATTTTGTTTTGTTTTTGCTATAAGCCGTGAAAAAAAGAAGGATCGTTTTCATGAACAAAAATAAATCTAAACTCATGCATCTGGTTAATAATCAAGTTCTCCCCAGAGAAAGATTAGTTAAAGTTGGTCCTACGAATTTAACCGATGAAGAATTAGTCGCCATTTTACTGCGCACCGGCACTCAAAAAGAAAACGTTTTAGTTTTAAGCGAGAAATTAATCAAGCAAAAAAACCTAGCCGAGTGGTCAAAAATTAATTTGGATGAATGGTTAAAAATACCCGGAATTAATCTGGCAAAGGCTAGCATTATTATGGCTGCCATAGAATTGGGTGAAAGAGCATCCAGTAGAAGAAAAGTGGGTCCTTCCAGAATCACCAACCCTAATTCCGTTTTACCATTTTTAGCCGACATTCGTACTCAGAAAAAAGAGCATTTTAAGGCTCTTTACCTAAATGCCAGGTTGCAAGTAGTGCATCAGGAAATTTTATTTATTGGTACGGTCAACTCTTCCTTAAGTCATCCCAGAGAAGTTTTCGCTCCGGCTTTGGAACATCGAGCAATTGCTGTTGTTTTAGCTCACAATCATCCGTCTGGTAGTACTCAACCCAGCCAAGAGGACAAACAAGTTACAGAAAATTTACTCAAAGCTGGCAAGCTACTTCATATCACAGTGCTTGATCACCTAATCGTAACCAAAGATTCATTGGTCAGTATGCGCCAATTAGGCAGTATTAATGAGTGGAGTCATGATCATTTTTCCGCCGGAGATTCTCTGGCAGATCAAGAATCAATCAGTGATTTAACAAGTATTGATGTAAATCATTCAAAAGTAATAAAAATAAATCATTCAGAAATTAACCTGGATAATATTAACTATCAACTGCATCCACATTGGCTGTGAAAATTATTTCGCTCAAATTATCCTATAATGATGATTGCTTCTTAATGCAAAACAAGTTATAATTCATTTTCTCAAAAGGATGAGATTTGTAAAATTAATCAATCGCTTTCAGGCGTAACTAATAATTGTTAACGCCAAAAAATTATTAAATTAATAATCACAGACTTGTCGAATAATTGCATACGAGTGATTTATCACTCATTTACATTAATTGTTCAACAACTCAATAAAGTTACAGACAGGATTTTTATGCAACTTCGCAACGTCGCCATTATCGCTCACGTCGATCACGGCAAAACGACTTTGGTCGATGCTCTACTAAAACAAACTCATACTTTTGCACAGCACCAAAAAGAAAATCAGCAAACAACAATTCTTGACAATAACGATCTTGAAAGAGAAAGAGGAGTGACTATTTTGGCCAAGAATACCAGTGTGTTTTGGCATGATACAAAAATTAATATTTTGGATACTCCGGGACACGCCGATTTTTCAGGAGAAGTGGAACGTGTGTTAAACATGGCAGATGGTTGCATTTTATTAGTGGATGCGGCTGAAGGAGTGTTGTCTCAGACCAGATTTGTTTTAAGACTGGCTCTGGAACTTAAGCTCATTCCAATTTTAATCATCAATAAAGTTGATCGTAAAGATCAAAGAGTCAAAGAAGTGGAAAATGAAATATCTGATTTGTTTCTTGAGCTAGCCACCGATGAGTCTCAACTTAATTTTCCCATCCTTTATGCTAAAGGTATAGACGGAGTGGCCGGATTTCAAATTGAAGAGCAAGAAGACCATTCAATGAAAATTGTGGATGGGAACGATCTTTCTCCTTTGTTTGAAACAATCATTAAAACTATTCCCTCCCCCGGTGGTGACACAAATCACTCATTGCAAATTCAAGTGAATTCTTTGGATTGGGATGATCATTTGGGTAAATTGGTGATTGGTAGAATTTTTAACGGTAAAGTAAGAAATGGTCAAACTGTCGCTTTAGTTAAATTAGATGGAAAAGTATTAAATGCTAAAGTTCAATACTTATTTACCTATGAAGGCTTGGAAAGAAAAGCCATTGAAGAGGCTGTCGTGGGAGATATTGTGGCTTTAGCAGGACTGCCGGATCCAAAAATCGGCGAAACAATTTCCGATGTGTCTAATCCACAACCCTTACCGGCTTTACCTATTAGCGAGCCAACCGTTAAAATGCAAATGTCAGTTAACACATCACCTTTTGCTGGTAGGGATGCGCAATTTTCCACATCTCGTCAAGTGAGAGATAGATTGGCAAAAGAATTGGAAACAAATGTCGGACTGAGAATGATGCCCGGTTCTACAGGTGAAAGTGTCACTTTGATTGGTAGAGGTGAACTGCATTTGTCAATTTTAATTGAAACTATGCGCAGAGAAGGTTATGAATTTTCACTTTCTCGTCCGGAAGTAGTACTCAAAGAGATCGATGGAGTAAGTTGCGAGCCTTGGGAATATGTCACTATCGATGTGCCAGAACAAAGAACCGGCACGATTACCGCCAGCATGGCTCAACGTAGAGCTCTTCTTAAGAACATGCATCAAACAAAATCCGGCGTTAGGTTTGAGTATGAAATCTCAACCGCCAACCTAATTGGCTATAGGAATGAGTTATTAACAGCTACTTCTGGTGAAGGCTTGTTGAATAGCACTTTTTTGGAATATCGTCCGCTTTCAGCTCGTGCTGATACCTCAAGAGGCGGGGCGATT
>CAZTME010000085.1:0-4526 GCA_964614795.1 uncultured Pseudomonadales bacterium
TAATCTGCGCTGACCCTGAGACAGTACCTCACCATGATCCCAGTACATACGGCTCACCTGGCGAGCTATTTCATCTACATTTTCCGGGTAAATGCCATAGGCTGCCAACTGCGCAAACCCGCGCACCATAAAATACGCTGTTCTGCCAACATATTCCCACCCATTCTTGTATTTCCTCCCCTGAAAATAGAGTTCAATTTTTTTCGGTAATGATCGCTTATCTTTGGGCAATAGAATGAAAAGATTGCCATTAATTATTTCAAAATAGGCAATGGATTCTTGATCGAGTCTAAGACCAAAATAAGAACTATCACGAATTTCATTTGGATCTAACCGCCAGCCTCCATCAATTAACGTTCGCAAAATGAGATCTATTCTCAATAACGGTTCCTTATATTGTTCTCGTCCACTGCCGGTATTTCGATACATAACGTTGCTATTAACATTCAAAGAGCTTAAATTTACTAGCGATTGTGAGAATGTCCCATCTGCCCCAGTGCGATACGTGCGAACGTCAGTGAATTGCCTAAAAAATTCATCGTAAAAAGCTGTTATCAGAATATCAACCTTGCTTGCCTCTGCCCCTACCGCAGGTTCAAATTGATGGCCAATAGGCCCTGAGCTGGGATTTCTCAACGCCACTAAGTCAATATCTGGTCCAAATGCCAGTTTTTCTATCAGGGTCGCCACTGCATTTGACGTTGTTGTTGGCAGGTGTCCCAGCATCTTTCTGGCCAAAAATGGTAAACCCCAGTACGCAGGAATTCTTTGGAGTGATTCTTCTGTCGGAGCATCATAGAGCCAGAAATGCAAAAATGATCCCCTGGCATAGGGAACTTTTTGCTCGCCACCAATAAACGGTGCAGTATAAATATGATTTCTTATCAAATCTTCAATTATTTTTACTGCAATTTTTGTTTCGCGCGGAGTTAAGAATGGAAAAGCTGTACTCAGCACTTCCCAGACGGGAATAAAAACATATCTTTCTTCCAGCCATTCTCTTCTGTAATTCCTTGCTTCTCCAGGTCTTATGGATGAATGCGCAGAATTCAGGCTACTGCCGATTTCGGTCGGCTCAGAATTACCACAATTAGTGAGCACAGCAGACCCCCCTCCCGCCTCAACCCTCGTTTTCATCACTACCTTCCATCACGTATCTATAACCTCTACCCCGCACCAACTCGATACTTTGAGCGGATAAGCCCAAACCAACCAATTTTTTTCGCAGTCTTTTGATGACCTGATCCAGCGCCCAATCGGTGTAATCTGTTTCTACTGTTTCTGCCCAAACTGCTTTGGCGCAAGCCTCACGCGAATGCACCACGCCGGGATTTTTTATAAATAAGCGCAATAACCTGCGCTCTCTTCTGGAAAAAAGATTGTCGATGAGCACATTATTTTGCAGAATATTGCCCAATTCATTTACGCCAAGATTGCTCTTTCTGGCAATTTTTTTGGCAATGACTTGAGACAACACCGGCACAGCTACTTCATTCACTCCCTGTTTATTTTTTTGCAAAATCCTTCTGGCTAACAAAAATTGAAAATCGGGGGAAGTTTCCGTAATATTTTCCCTAGATTGCCCCTGCTCAACTTCAACAAGATTTTCTAAAATACTTTTTTCTTGACTGTTGAAGTTATTCAGCCATAACTCCACTTTCTGTATAAAAAGCGTATTATTTTTCCAAGAAGACCACTGCCCACCGTTTGCCCCATGCCGGACGGCAGATTTCATTAACCACATTTGACCAGCACAATGATCAATTATTTCTTCAGCAATCTCCTTTGGGATCGTTACATTAAAACTGGTAGCAATAAATTCTAAAAAATATCCGCTATTTTCCTTATCAAGTAATGGAAAAATGCAGGAGTTTTGAAAAAAACAGGAGTAAGAACGCAGGTTGTTGTAAAGCTTCTCACCAGTTACAGATTGTTCAAATAAGAAAACGAAATTTAAGCCTAAATTGAAGCTCGCTTGCTCAAACACCGGTAATAATTCTTGCTTTTCCAGGACAATTCTGTCCGTGTCCACCACCACAATCACCGGTTTGGAAGTTGCCGACGACGTAAGTTGATGAGTTTTTGGTCTATCTGTCGATTTTATTTGACTGTGCAAGAGGAATTCTGATTTTCCCCACTGATTCAACCAGTTTTTTAAGGAGATTGGTTCTTCAATCATTTCCAGATCGCAGTTTAAGACTTGAAGATTTATCGGAATTACTTGAACTGACCAAATTCCCTGCTCTCTTTCCGCAAAAATTTGTTTCAATCGGTACAACTGATCCGCTCTGGACAAACCTTGCACACAAACACTCTCTCTCCTATAGGTTGGGGCAAACCAAGATGCGATTTGCTGTTCATACCACTTGGGCTCAAAAGGCAGATTTTTCACTGAAGTAATTTTTGAAGAGGAAGAGTTTTTCATTGAAGGAGGAAATTGTTAAATACATTATTGCTGGAAGTGTTGATTAAAGTTGTATGAATTAATTATTCCCCTATCTTTTTTCACTTTAGCCAATTTAAAAAGATATTTTGGACATTAAAAGCATGGGTTAAAAAAAGGCCACTTTTTTTCGGTACTATACCGAAAAAAAGAGCAAAAATGCGTTTTTACTAGATATAACATCTTATAGTATACAACTCTAAACATAATCTGTCAAAATCATGTCAGATAAAGCGTCAAGTACTCAAAGACCGAGGGAAATAGAATATGGGATATTAAAAGAATGTATGGTGAACCCAGCAATAATTATGATCGTCAACAGCAACCAGCCGCGGGTGTAAAAAATTCAGAAGAACAAACGTTGGCAAATGAGATGGGACTTCAAATTGTCAATGCGTGCACGGAAGAAATTGCTGAGACGCTCTCTGTTGAATAGTAGAAAGACAGTTATGCCAATTACTCCAGATAATCGAGACTATTCCAACGCCATGCCCATACAGCCTGAAAGACACGATGTTAGAAGCATTGAGTTTTTGACACAGGCATTATTACTTCCGAGTGGTTTGAGGATAGAAGAAAGACTTACCAATCGCAAAGATGGTAGCGCAGGATATGCTTTAGTAAGCACCGTTGCAGGAGCTGAAATTGTGACTTTTGAATTAGGAATATTTTTTAGTAATAATTTCATCCCAAACTTACAGAAAGCGATAAATGATGCATTAAGCAGGTTTGATTCGACACAACAAACTCAACGCGCCAGCTTTTATGATCCAAGTAATGACTAATCTTTAGAAAGAAAACTAATATTCCATATGCCAGATTCAGCCGACCACCTAAATCAGACTCCACAATTATACGATTGTCCTATCTCTAAGGAGAGAGATTTCAATGTAGGACGAGAATTTTTATCACGTATAATAGTAGAAGCCATTGCTGTTCTAGACACCCCTGAGAATCTAGATTGGGCAAATTCACTCAGAAGTTACACGATGCAGGAAATCGATCAACTATTCGGAGAAATAGGAAAACTAGATCTGGTGAGTCAAGTAGTAACAAATATGTTGAAAGCGAAAACAACAAATCTTACTCCCGAAATAGCAATTGAGCTTATAAAAGCTATCTATTACAAAGTATTAGTCAAAGAGACCATAAGAGTCTTCTGCATCTAAATATTTAACCAAAAATAAAAAAATATATTTATTTGTTTAGCTAATCTTATTGTTATTCTAAAATAAGTCATTTCTTCGTATTTTTTGCCAAAACTTGCATTTCCTCAAGCAATGTCTTATAATATTAATTCTTATGTCTACACAATACCGTGCAAAAGCCAGTAGAAGTTCTTCTGCTAATAAAAAAAGCTCAAGTAAACCTGCCAAAAAAACCAATAATACTGTGAAATATAGCTCAAAAGTTGAAAGTGGTAAGAGCAAAAATATTGCCAAATCGGCAAAAAATAATAACACTATTAATAATGATGCTAACGAAAACAGCTTGTCTTCCGCCAATACAAATGCCAAGCAAACAAAGAATTTAAACGCCAATATTGAGGAAAAAAATTCAACGACTCGCTCCGTCTCCCCTACTCTGGAGCAACTGGCGCATGAAATTGCACTGGCCAGCGTTAAATTAAAGCAAAATGACCAACAGGTTGTGCCAACTTCAACAGCAACTTTTTCGGCTGAAGAAACACCAACTCAAGTTAAAGATGATGATGAAAAAAGCCAAGCTAATTTGTATCAGGCGTGGCTGAGTGAGTTAAGTGTTGAAGGCGTGACCAGGCAGTTGTTGCAACATGCGAGTTTGAGTGAAGAGCAGTTGGGTGAGGTGAAGAGTTTGGTGCGAGCGAAGCGAGCACAACACTCCACCAAAAAAGGCATTGCTCAACTGGCTTTGGGAGGAATTTTGCTGGCTTTGGGCATCCTACCACAAATCATTTTTTACCCGGCCGGTGCTTCCTACATGTCTTTATATCAATTGGTGCAACACTCATTAACTATGCATATTGATCAATCTGGTGTTTTTCCCGTACTCATGATAGCTTTTTGGCAAGTTTTCTTTATTGGCGGGGGCGCTACTTTGGCCA
>CAZTME010000086.1:0-4385 GCA_964614795.1 uncultured Pseudomonadales bacterium
AGAGCTTGCCATGAATCAAAGGAAACTCCATCGATTAACCAGGCGGCGGTAGCGATAGCCAAAGCATTGACTAAAAAAGAAATGATTAATTTTTTCATCTTTATTCCTTCTAGAGTTGATTCTTATTCACCGGAGCCAAAGGTGGGATTCGAACCCACGACCCCCTGTTTACAAAACAGGTGCTCTAACCACTGAGCTACTCTGGCATGCTATCATTTCAGCCAAGTAATAATACTTCTTGATCGATTGTGCGACAAGTCTATTAATTGTGCGACAGGTCTAACAGAACCCTTGAATTATTGCAGTGGTGATTCTACCAAAAGATAGCAAAGTTCGCACATTCAATTATTTTTTAGTGTTTCAATATCTTCTTCTAAGTTACTCACTTTACTCTCTTGAGATAATTTTGCAGTTTTGCTTTTCTTCTGCTGAAGATATGTCAAGACAATACTAATGATAATAAAAACCAAAACAAAACTCATTCCAGCCCAAGGTAGCCATGGCAGTTGTTCTGTTATGCGACTTTCATCTGGATCGCAAGCATCACCAACTCCATCCCCATCCGTGTCTTTTTGATCTCGATTGGGAATATCTGGACAGTTATCTTTGCTGTTGATAATGCCGTCACCGTCATGATCATCACACTCATCTCCTACTCCGTTAGAGTTTGTGTCTAGTTGATCTGAATTGGGATTTTTCGGACAGTTGTCTTGTGCGTCTGGAACGCCATCGCCATCTGAATCAGCAGGCTGGTAGGATACCGGCAATTCTCCGGCAGGAAATTGTGTTTCTAATAAAGCGATTGGCGCGTTTTTCAACACTTTTGGTGCTTCACCGGTTTTAATTTGTGGATCAACTTCCGGATTAGCATAAAGATAGTAATTCACACCCGGTTGAGCGGTAAAGTAGGCTGTTTCTTGTTCCGTTGGTTCACCAGCGGTAATTATCTTGATTGATTTTACGGCCAGGGGTTGATCATGAAGAATCGAGATTTTCATCCAATCGGCAGAAAAGGCGGGAAAAGTAATTTGTTCAAGATTGACTTTTTTTTCTCTCAAGCGTACTGTTGATTCTACGGTGGCTAATTTAGGTCTGGATTCTATGGAAACAACTGCCGAATTTTCACTGCCGGGGGCCATGACAAATTGAATACCGGTCACATCAACTTGTTCGTCTGCCATCAAAACCAAAGTTGTAGTGGTTGGCTCATTATTCTCCAGCAACAAATATGTTGCGGATGAAAGATCGGGATTGCCATCATTATTTATTAATTGAGAACAATTTTTTTGTGCCGAAGTTTGAGAAGTTTGTCCTGTTTGATTCATCTCACAAGATTTAAAGTTGGCTCCGGCCATTATTTTTTCCGTGCCAAACGATACTCCCAGCCACTCACCCGCATCCTCATTTCGAATATAAGCCAATTGATTAAATTTTTTCCAGGTTTGCAGAGTTTTTTCATCCGGTAATCTTAAAGCCACCACTTGAGTAGTTGAAATTTTTGGCAACTGAATAGGAGCAACATATCTAAAAAATGATCTTTCATCATGATCGTTTTTGATCTCCTCAGTCGATTGTTCAAATCTTTTACCATCCATCACAGGCCATTCCTCATATAGTTGCGCACGTACGTTATCAGGAAAAATAAACTGATTTGAAAGGTAAAAACCGACAAATAAAAGATTGAAAGATAAAATCCAAAAAATTGTCTTCATAATTATTTGTCCTCAAGTTTTTTTTCTAGACCCGCAAACAATTTACGCTCACCTAAAGCTACCGCAATAAACAACAATCCCACTACTGCAAAAGTAATTATTCTGGCGGTTAAATCCATCTCACCCGTTTCAACCAGAAGTAGCCAAGCTGTTACTCCCACTACCATAACTACTCCCACTCCTTTCATGATTGGCCCTCGATGAATTTTGCCAACTAAGTAGTAAACAATCCCCATGATAGCGAAAGTGACCAATACCACCGCTCTGGCCAACGCTTCGTTACTTGGAAATAGCCAATCACAGAACCTAGCGTACCAAATCAAGCCCACCACCAAAAGTGATAAATAATACCAACTCAACCATCGATATTTCTCACCACTTAATCCCGGTTCCCAAACATATTTCCAAAAAACTGTCATTAAAAACAGAGAAATCATGTAAGCACCGATTACCAACCAAGATTGCCACATTTCATTAGGCTCATGCCAATCTCCAAAAAGATATGGAATCATAAAAATTGTTGATAAAAAGTGTAAAAATCCCAGAGATTTTGAAGATGAAGAGCTCTTCAGCAGCCAGCTCATTCCCAATACATAACTGGCTATAAGTAAAATTCCGGTAATTGCCAGCACCGGTCCTTCAAGTTCAAAAACAGCGGCCACACCCACCAAAGCGGTTGCGAGCATCCAAATAAAGGCCAGTTGTTCCGGTTTAGCAAATTGACGAAGCACCAACAAGCCTAACGCAGAAATTAGAGAGGCCATTCCCAACATGACTATACTTTGCCAATTTTCCGGCACGAGAGCAAAAGTCCAGAAAACTGAAAAAGCCGTGACTAATGACAATAAAATAATTTGTAGAGCAGATAGGCGTTTTTCTAAATAGATTAAAAAGGTTGAAACGCCCAAAAGCAGTAGAGTTAATAAGCCGTAAATAACTCTAATTTGAGTGAGATCTTTTTCATAATCGGCAGTTAATTGAGAAATCCTTTTCTCTAGATTTTGAATATCTGCACTGTAATCAACTAAAGGTTCTCTATAGTTACCATTATCACTTAATTCAATATAGTCTATTTGATAACCAGTGTTTCTTGCTTTTTGAATATTGGATAAATTGCGCTGACGACTTTCCAACATTTGCTCCAGACTGTCTTGATTTTCTTGAATATTCAGCTTTAAGTCGATTTTGTGCATGCCAATGGGAATTGCAAAAAATAATATTATCAAGAGATTAGTGATTAATAAAAACTCCCATTTCTTCCATAAAATCAAACCACCTGCCACAATAGACAAAGCCAAAACATATTGAAGTAACCCCGCCACCGATCCCGATTGAGCATTGACTAAAAATGGCACGATACTAGCCATGATAACGCCCAACACCGCTCGAGATTGTAAATTTGCCAGAGCACTGGAAAAACCAAGTGTGCCAACTACAACCACAAGGAAGAAAAGAGCTAACTCCGGAGTGAACATAGAATAAATATTTCTGGCGGCGTACATGGTTGCCAAAACAATGCCTGCCGAAAGACCATGCAAAATAGTCGCTTGAGTGGTATTTTTCACGTTCCAGTATTGGGCAAAAGCCATGCCAACTAAGCCAAAAACAAAGCCCAAGGCAATTCTTCCCGTTGGTCCAATCCAGTTGTTCATGAATGCCAGCGTTACAAACCAAACTACTGCCAACAAAACTAAACCTGCACCAAGTTTCAAGTACCAATCCTTGAGAAACCAACTAAAGATTGACTCGATTGAAGTTGATTGATTTTCAAATTTGGGTTGATTTTTTTCTGCTGAAAGATTGATGCCGGCAGATTCTCTAGTCGAAGAATCCGGTTTCTGTTGAGAAGTTAATGAATGATTTTCAGATTGAGAGGTTTTTGTTAATTGAGTTTTGAGCAACTGATCTTGAGAACTTGCCAATTCGGCAGATTTGATTTCATTTAAATTCGCAGTTGGTTGAGTGTGAGATAGATTTTGAGCGTTGATTGAGTTGGATAATTGATTTTGTGCAAAATTCTGTTGAGAAGTTTGTTTTAAGCGAGCCAACTCTTCTTCAAGGATTTTTACTTTTTTGTCAATTTTACCCACTCTAATGTAACTGGAAATGCTAATGACCGGAATGGCGATGATGCCGGCTAAAATCGAAATTACTAAAACGATAATTGCTTCCATAATCAAACACCTCCCTAGATTGGCTCAATTTTCTCTTTAGATAATTTTTTTTGGTCGAGTGGTCGGTCGAGTGGTCGGTCGAGTGGTCGGTCGATATCAAAAATAATTATGGACTTAATTGCTACTTACTTCAAGCATCAAATAAAAATTAATTGATAGATTGTTACAAGCGGAGCTTGCGCTACTGCGTAGTGGCTCCTCCATCGCCTAGCGACCTGACGATCGAGGATTTGTGTGAGGAATGATGAAGCCACTCCCACGACCTTACGGTCGGGGATTTATGGGAGGTAGGTTAAATCATGGAAAAACATCGATTAAGCAATAAATCATTTATTTAGTTCTGAAGTTTTTACATAAAACTAATCTTCAAGAGCCTTTTTTCTTCAATAGACTTGTCGCACAATAACAAAACGACTCCTTTGTTTATCTTTTGGCCATTTTCTGTGTTGCTTGCTCCATCAAGTAGCACAGGCTACTATCAGTCGCAAGTGCCTTGAAA
>CAZTME010000087.1:0-4230 GCA_964614795.1 uncultured Pseudomonadales bacterium
TACATGACCAATGAGCCAGGTTGCACAGTTGAATCATTGGGAGAAAGCCAAACTGCCGGTAACGCGTACGTAGCCACCACCGAAGCAATCCTTCTATCTTTGAGCTCCAAGTGCCTATTTTCCAATAATTGACGTAGAGCAAAATTTTCTTCTTCTACCGCCTGAAGTCTGGCTACCTGAGCTTCCGCTTCTACCAATAAACCAGTGGCAATTCGCAAACGCTCCGTTTGCTGAAACCAGCCTTGCAAGGGTCTTAAAGGTCGTTGATAAAGAGCCAAAATACTCACAAACGGTGCGGTTATTTGTTGTGTCGATTTTTGAATTAAAACAACAATTGATTGACTCAAGCCAAAAACTTCAAAGGACATCCAAATTGAAGCAATCAATAATCCCAAAGCCAGTTCTTTCAACCATGAAGATTTCAAATTTACCGGAGAAGAAAGTGATTTTTTCATTGATTATTTTTGCTTAATTGATCCGCCAAATATTGAGATTTGAGTAAACAATAATTTGGATCTTGAACTCTGGAAACGGAAAAACCCAATTGTTGAGATAACCAAGTATCCAAACCCGGCGTGAGAGATGCTCCGCCCATTAGCCACAAGCCATTTTCCACAGCCTTAAGTGAGTGTTGCGTGTGTAAAGAACTTAAAAACTCGCCAATAGCCAACAATAATGCATCCAATTGAGAAAGATACCAATTTTGCAATTCTTCTGCGGAAATTGTGACACTGCAACCCAGTTGAGTTATGGGATGTTTACCTTTAACCACATATTTTGCTGAAATTCTTTTTGAATTTTCCCTGATTGTTTGCAGAGAAATTTTTTCTTCAAGAATTTTTTTTACTTCATGCCAACTCACAACACATTCTTTTTCCTGCATTAACCAAGTTTGAAGTGCTAAACCCAACTTAATTCCACCCCAAGCTAAAGAGCTGGCTTGAATTAAATTACCGTCTTGAACTAGAAAAAAGTATGAGTGATCCCCTACAAGATTACAACCCCAAACCAAGTTTTCCCCTGAAATACCCAAATGCAATGGCAAAGCAATTCCGGCCATTTGTTGTTTCAATCTACCCAAGCCGGCTTGACCAGCAACCTCTTGCCATAAATTACGATCATTATTCCCCAAACTTGGATTCAACAGTATCGTTCCGGCCGGATGAAGCAAGAAAGGCAATTTATAACGATTTGGCCAAACTAGACCACGCACACTGTTTAACCAGTACTTAAGTAATTGAGCATCGGCCACACATCCCTCCACCACCGGAAAAATCACTTTTACCAATGGACTGGTCGCACCAATTAATTGATAGGCTTTGTAACCTGTGGCAATCACTTCACCGGAATCCAAGCGAATGGCCACAACCGTTGGTTCGTTAAAAACTAAGTTGCCATTAATCATGACTCTTGTTTGAGTTGAACCCACATCCCAAATCACCGAGCCTGATTTCGTGAGTTTGCGCCACCATTTTTTGGAAAATGAAGTAATTGAATTTCGATCACGCATGATGCAATATTACCATTTTTTAAGGTAAAGATGTCGTTTAAGAATTGAACGTATTTATTAGAATTGTCGCACGATTCCACCTCGACAAGTCTATTGTAAGATAAGCTTAATTACTCTACTGACCTGAAGCCTATTTTGATAGCGAATTGAGCAACTTGGTTGCAGTGTTCCATTTTTTCTCGTTCATCGCTTGTTGAGCTTGATTAATTACTGAAGTTTTTTGCGGATCTTGAGAATGCAATTCTTGCATGGCTCTAAGTCTTTCTCTAGCCATCTCTTCTTTTAATTGCAAGGCTTTTTCCAACATGATTTCTTCTAAATCCGGAATTAATTTTTCAAGATAAATGACGGCTTTTTCTTGATTTTCCGCCGATTTTGGATCCGGATCAAGAATTTTGCGCAATTCTTGTTGTTCTTCATCGGTTAAAAGCAACTTGGTGTCATGTTCAATAAAATCATCCCAAATAACCGCTTGCAGTTCATCTAAAAACTGCTCTCTTTGCTCGGTGGTGCCATCTGTTACTCCCAACATTTCAAAAATATTTTGATCGGCTATTTCCTCGCTCACATCGCTATTAGTTTCTGAGGAAGGATTACTTGCGGAAGAAGATGCAACTTCATCAACAATTTTCGGCTGAAAATCTTGAGAGGGTGAGTTATCTTGAGAAAAATCCATCTTCCCTTCTGTGACAGGCTCGTTGGAGTTGGCGTAATCCACAGTTTGAGAAAAATCATCATGAGCTTGAGCAATTGGAGGATCATTGTGAAAATCGGTTGGCGAAGAAGGATTTGCAGATTCATTCTTCAAGTCTTGATTGGACTGAGGATTGGCATTTGATTGAAAAGCGGGTGGAGATTGCCAGCTATAGTTTTGACTATCACCAGTACTTGATTGATCATTAAAATTTGATTGAGATACTGCAATTGGTTGGTCTGATTGAACTGCTGGTGCAGAGTAATTTGCTTGATTAAATTGATCGTTTTGATTTGATTGATTAAACGAATTATTATGATCAGAAACAATATTTGCTTGATTTTGATTGTTGAAGTCGTTCATAAGGGCAGCTTTCGATTAATTTACTGAACTCAATAATAATATACCAAAATTGAGATGCAAATGCACTCTCAAATGCAACTTGATTTATTTGAGCATGATTCAACCACGATCAGCTATAGATTAGACTTGTCGCGCAATAAAAACATGTATTAATTTAAGAAAAGAATCGTGTTGTTAATGTGCGACAAGTCTACTGACATTTGGCTTTGAGAGTACTATATAATAGAATTTTTGCACAATAAGAACTAATGAAATGAGAAAAAAAAGCACATCTTCAATCAAGAATAACTTCAAATTGAGTAATAAATTTTCTGAATATTTTAGACGTTTAATTTTGGCGGTTTTTCATTTTTTACTTTTAGCCACACCTTTGTATTTCAATTTCTCCACAGACGAATTATTTGAATTTAATAAAATGATGCTGGTTTATCTTGGAGCAATTATATTGGGAAGCTCCTGGATTATATTAATGATATTTGAGAGAAAAATCATTCTTCGTTGGCATTGGTTTCATTTACCAATTTTGATGTTTTTACTGACTCAATTTCTAACCACACTTACTTCAATTCATCCTTATACATCTTGGTTGGGATATTACTCCAGATTTCATGGAGGCTTGTTATCCACCCTGAGTTATACGGTCATTTATTTCGTAGCTGTCTCTCTATTAAACAAAAAAGATTTAATGAAACTCGCCTTCACTACTCTATTAGCCGGATTCTTGGTTAGTATTTATGCAATATTCGAACATTTTGGTCACTCATTTAGTTGTCTAAGTTTTGCGATTATGGAAAACTCAGATAAATCCGCCAGTTTTCAATTTATTTCAGATAACTTTAACGTTTCTTGCTGGGTGCAGAAAGTTCAAGATCGCGTCTTTGCCAGTTTTGGTCAACCCAATTGGTTGGCCGCCTACTTAATCATGCTCATTCCCATATCTTTGTGGGTAATTCAAATCAGCAAAAATTGGTGGTTCAAGTCATTGGCTTTCATCTCGCTAGCCAGTATGAGTTGGGCGTTAATTTACACTAAATCCAGATCGGGATTATTGGCATTAGTAGCGGTTTTATCAATCTTTATTTTAGGTTGGATTCTTCAAGTAATCAAACTTGAAAAAAAGAAAGTTGAAAAAGTGAGTTGGATATATGTAAAAAATGTTTGGGGGAAAATTTTTTCCAGTGGCGTGATGCTTGGATTGGCAATCATTGGAGTGGTGATAATTTTCTCTGGACGGAGTCTGCTACCCGGATTAGAATCCTTGTTTGCATCCCTAAATCAGACGGAAAAAAATGATCAAGTATATGATCTTCAAGTTAATCTTCCACCTGTGGATAGATTGGATGTTGGTGGTACGGATTCTGGAGAAATTAGAAAAATTGTGTGGGAAGGTGCCTACAAAGTTTGGCAAAGATATCCTCTGTTCGGCTCCGGACCAGAAACATTTGCCTACAGTTACTACGCAGACAGGCCGGAAGCACATAACTTAGTTTCAGAATGGGATTTTTTGTATAACAAAGCTCACAATGAATTTTTAAATTTTTTAGCAACTACCGGTCTTGTTGGTTTTGCAGGCTATATGTTTTTATTAATCAGTGGTTGGATACTTGCTGGCATAGGATATTGGCGCTGTATTGACAATGACAATACAAAAAAAGCTTTAGCT
>CAZTME010000088.1:0-4063 GCA_964614795.1 uncultured Pseudomonadales bacterium
ACTTGCCCGGCACCATGAGAAAAAAATTATCACCAAAAAACAAAGATTGACCAAAGAAAAAAGGAAAAAATCTAAAACTGACCAAACCAATGATTGCCAATAAAATCAAAAACCAGGGTGAAAGAATAATTTTTTTTGATGATTGAAAAAAGGCTGCAAACATATTTGTAAACAATTTATCGATCGCAGAACCGACTTGATTAAATTTGATATAGATTTTGGCTCATTTTCAAGGCGCTTGCGACTGATAGTAGCATGTGCTACTTGATGGAGCAAGCAACACAGAAAATGGCCAAAAGATAGGCAAAGGAACCGTTTTGTTATTGTGCGACAAGTCTAATATCTCCCCCTGATTTTTCAACAACTGCAATTGTCCTACTCTCACATGGGTGCAAAGCGCTCACGCACAATGACCCAGACAGCGGCAAAACCATCCCTCCAGGTAATTTTCTTGCCTTGAGCATGCGTTCTACCCACATAACTAATGGGCACTTCATAAATGGCATGACCTCGCCGTAACAATTTACAGGTAATTTCCGGCTCCATATCAAATTCTTGGCTTTGAATTTTTAGAGATTTAAGTAACTCAGTGGGAATTAATTTATAGCATGTTTCCATATCCGAAAGAGTGGTGTTGTAAAGAATATTGACCAAAAAATTTAAAAATGAGTTCCCTACTCTGTGCCAAAACAACAAATTTAAGTGTGGTCCTAAAAATCTTGATCCGTAAATAATTTCTGCTTTGCCTTTAATAATTGGCTCGACTAAAGCGGGAATATCTTCGGGATCATACTCCAAATCGGCATCTTGAAAGAGGATATAATCTTTAGTAGCCTTGGTTATTCCTAATTTCACGGCGCTACCCTTGCCTCCATTTTTTTTGTAGAAGTACTGCACTTTTGCCAACCTAAGTCGTTTGATAATTTTCTCAGTTTGATCGGTGGAGCCGTCGTTGATTACAATTATTTCTTTAACAAACGAAACTTCATGCAGTTTTTTTAAAACGTGAGCCACGGTTTTTTCTTCGTTAAAAACGGGCATGATTACGGAAAGAGTGGGTTTTTTCATGAATTAAGTGATAATGTATCACAATTTGTCAATCAAAATTACATCTGATTGATGAAACTTTGAAGCAAATTAATCGAAAAATTAAATTAATTAAACTTCTCCCAAGCTTACGTCCTGGGTTTTAGATTGTTGCAAGCAGAGCTTGTGCTACTGCGTCACAGCTCCTTCATACCCAAGCGACCTTAGGGTCGGGGATTTAAGCGAGGTAAGTCAAATCATCGACTTATTGCGCAGTAAGAACATGAATTGAGGTCGATTCAAAAGCTACCAGCTAGTTGAGCTTTTGATTTATACAGCTCTTTCAAAAATAAACATCTGTTTTCATCAGTAATTTTTCAATCAGATGGAAAATCCGAAATAAAAAGAAAAAATGGTTTTTTATATAACTGAGACAATCAAAAATTTAATTCACCAATAAACCCAAAATTAAGATTGTCTTCGAGCCAGAGAGAGATAATACAAGAGTTGCAAAACGGCGGTAACAGCGGCAGCAATGTAAGTTAAAGCCGCAGCGGTTAAAACACTTCTTGAACCGACGCTATCTTCATCCGAGACAATAATGCCCGATTGACGTAGTAACACCAAACCTCTTCGGGAAGCATCAAACTCAATGGGTAAAGTTAAGAGTGAAAATAAAACCACCAAGCCAAACGCGTAAACTCCCAGCATGAAAAGACCGGTTAAGTTGAAAATTAAACCCATCATGATTAAACCATAGGAAATATGCGGACTAACCGAGACAGCTGGAAGTAGAAAAGAGCGAGCTTTGATCAAGCCGGAAGCCTGAGCATACTGTTGAGCGTGACCAAGTTCATGCGCCACAATGGCCATGGAAGCTACGGAACTTTCGTTTTCGATATCTTTAGACATGCGCACAGTATTTTTGCGTGGATCATAATGATCGGAAAGAGTGCCGGCGGTGGATTCCAAACTCACTCCGGTTAATTGAGCAGATTGAATAATTTTTTCTCCCACTTCTCTACCGGTTAATTTTTTTGTGTTGGCGGTTTTACTCCATTTGCTAAAGGTGGTTTTAAGATATAACTGAGCACCAATAGAGAGAACTAGAGAAATAATGGTGATCCATAAGTAAAGTGGGTCAAACATACCATACATAGTGGCTCCTTTTTGTTAATTTTATAGACTTGTCGCTCAATAAAAACACGATTCATTTGCTCAGTTTCAGATGATTTTCTGTTTTTATTGTGCGACAAATTTAGTGTTGTTGTACAGCAAATTTATTGGTGGCGGAGGTTGGGCAAAGCCCAACCTCCGCCACAGATACTAATTACTCATTAATCACTTCACCTTCTTGAGCTTCATCTTTTGCCGATTTACCATCTTTTTTACCTTCTTTCTTCTCAGTTTTCTCTTGCCCAGCTTCGTCAGACGTAGAAGGAGTTTCCGCCTGAGCTTTTTGCATCGCCTCACCAATTTTTTGCGCACTCTTAAACATGTCATCGGTGGCTTGATCCAATTGTTCTTTAGTGGCATCTTCTTTAGCCGCTAAATCACGCAAAGCTTTAACATTTTTCTCAATTTCTTCTTTATCTTTAGCTTCAAGCTTATCGCCGTACTCTTCCAGCTGTTTTTCAATTTCAAAAGCGACTTGGCCGGCGTGATTACGAGCTTCCACCAACTCTTTTTTGCGTTTATCCTCTTCGGCATGAGCTTCGGCATCGGCTTTCATTTTTTCCACTTCTTCATCCGAAAGATTAGTGGAATTTTGAATAGTGATTTTTTGCTCTTTACCGGTATTTTTATCTTTAGCCGAAACATGCAAAATACCGTTGGAATCAATATCAAAAGTAACTTCAACCTGAGGCATGCCTCTTCTGGCCGGAGGAATTCCATCAAGGATAAATCGGCCTAAGGATTTATTGTCCGCCGCCATTTCTCGCTCTCCCTGAAGAACGTTAATTTCCACCTGAGTTTGATTATCCGCCGCAGTCGAGAAAATTTGCGATTTTTTGGTTGGAATAGTGGTGTTTCTTTCAATTAGAGGAGTACGCACACCACCCAATGTTTCCAAACCTAAAGTCAGAGGTGTAACATCCAGTAAAACTACATCTTTAACATCACCACCGATCACGCCGGCTTGAATAGCCGCACCAATCGCCACAACCTCATCCGGGTTAACGCCCTTGTGAGGTTCCTTACCAAAGTATTTTTTCACTTCTTCCTGAACTTTGGGCATTCTGGTCATTCCACCCACCAAAACGACGTCTTGAATATCACTGGCTTTGAGTTTGGCATCCGCCAAGGCTTTTTTCACCGGCTCAAAACTGCGTTGAATTAACGGGTCAACCAATTCTTCCAACTTCGCCCTGCTTAATGTCAGGGTCAAATGCAAAGGTTGACCTTCGTCACCTTGAGTAATGAAGGGTTGATTGATTTCCGTACTTTGAGCGCTGGAAAGTTCAATTTTTGCCTTTTCCGCGGAATCTTTGATTCTTTGCAAAGCCTGAGGATCTTTGGCTAAATCTTTGCCGTTTTCTTTCTTAAATTCTTCAATAATCCATTCAATGATGACATTATCAAAATCGTCTCCACCCAAAAATGTGTCACCATTGGTTGCTTTAACCTCAAAAACACCATCACCGATTTCCAAGATGGAAATATCAAAAGTTCCGCCTCCAAGATCGTAGACCGCAATGACACGGTTACCTTTTTTGTCTAGACCATAGGCTAGGGCGGCCGCAGTTGGCTCATTGACAATTCGCTCCACTGTTAAACCGGCAATTTCGCCGGCTTGTTTGGTTGCCTGACGCTGAGAGTCGTCAAAGTAGGCTGGCACGGTGATCACCGCTCGAGTCACTTCACCGCCCAAGTAACTTTCGGCATCCGCTTTGGCTTTACCAAGAATTTTGGCAGAAATTTCCTGAGGAGTGTATTTTTTGCCTTCAATTTCCACCACGGCCATGCCATCTTTTCCCTCAACCACGGGATATGCCACGTGTTTGATGGCGGATTTGACCGCCGAATCTTTTAGTTT
>CAZTME010000089.1:0-3991 GCA_964614795.1 uncultured Pseudomonadales bacterium
AGTAGCACAGGCTACTATCAGTCGCAAGCGCCTTGAAAATGTTCCAAAATCTATAACAAATTAACTCATGTTTTTATTGCGCGACAAGTCTATTGTCAATATTTCATTTGTTATTTTAATCAATACATGCTGTATCTAAAATAAGATGCTTTGATCAAATCCAATCCGATCAATTTTTCAACAAAAAAACCGCCTTTTGAGGCGGAATGTTGAAAAAAACCAACTTATCCTGCCCCAAATTAGGAGTTACCAAGAAGAAGGAGATTGAATTGGAGTTTTTTCATAAGCGACTGTTAGTATAACATAAAACAGACTCGCCGGCGGATTTAACTTGTAGATTAAGTTGAAATTGAGTGAATTTGATGCAAATTATCTTTCTGTTTTGAAGATGTAATTCGATCTTGAATAATTATTTGACACTTTGAGCAAATCTTGTCATGATAGAAAAAGTGTGAACAACTCTCCAAATACCAATTCTCAGCTCACTGTGCCATTTGGCATCATTTTTGCCATTTTAGGCGCATTTTTTTGGCTGCAAATGCCTCTTCTGCAAACTTTTTCCTTGCAAATTTTTGCCCTGACATTAATAATTTTCTTTGCGATCAAGTGGATTTCAAAAAAAACTCAATTTTCATTTTTGCCAGATCCCACCTCATTTGAAATCGTGCCATTGAGTTTTGCCCTACTGATTTTGGTGGGTAGCACCGGCTCGGCTCAATCCGGTTTTTTCCCCCTGATGTACGTCTTGTTATTATTAATTGTTTTAACCACTCAATACTACGCCAGTATTCTAATTGTCGGTTTTCTCATTTTGTTTATTTACGGCACCAGTGAACTGCAAAATACTCAATATTGGCAAGCAGTCATTTCCATACCTCTGATGGGGGTATTTTTTCTTTATCTTGAACATCAATTAAACTTGAGTAAAAAACAAGCTGTTTCTTTGGAGGCTAAAGAAGAAAGTTTGCGAGAAGCTCAAACCAGTGTGATTAAATTACTGGATTTCATCAGGGACTTTCTTAAGCCGAAGTTGATTTCATTGCTGCGATTTGGCGACCAAGCCAACACTTCAAAAGTAATGTTATTGAATCAAATTGACTTATTACTTTCGGAAACGGAAAAAATTCAGAAAAAATACGAAGCTCCAGAACAAGATCCAGAAGATAATAGACTTGTCGCGCAATAAGAACATGCAAAGAGTTTATTTATTGCCCGACAAGTCTAATAAACAAGAAGCAGTTTGAAAAAATGTATGAAAAGGCAAAAAATTACCAACTTTATTAGTTTGGTCGATCACAAGACATTGACTATCTTGTTTTTGGTTGGATTTTTACTGCTTTTCAAGACTGTAGCGAAAGTTGAAGCCGAAAACATGCAGTCCGATTCTTATAAAATCCAGTTTGGCAACTTTAATGTCACTGCCGGAGAGAAAAGCGGTCCGACTTACAAAGTGACGGATACTGTCGGTCAAACGGGTGCGGGTCCATATGGTACCTATGGAGTAAGCAATTACTTTGTGGGCGGCGGTTTTCAATACATTTATCAAATTCCGGAATTTGAATTTTCTTTGTCGGCCACCAATATTGATTTAGGAGAGTTAATTATTGGTTCTCATTCCAGCGCCGATCACGACATGAGCATTACCACCAGAGGCGCTGGTGGTTACACCGTTTACGTCATTGCGCAGTCGCCCTTTACTCATCAAAGTGGCTCAACCACTATTCCTTTTACTTCCTGTGATCTGGGTGATTGTACTATTACTTCAGCAACAAGCTGGATTCAACAAGCAATTCCTGGTTTTGGCTACAACATGAGCGGCACAAACGTGCCAACAGATTTTAGCTCAAGTGCTATGTTCCGACCCTTCCCCGATGCAACTCAAGCGCAGTCTCCGGCGGTAATTATGAGCTCAACGGAAATCGCCAACAATGATACCGCCACCATTACCTACAAAGCAGGTATTGATGCCACTCAAGCGGCCGGCCGTTACAACACGGCAGTAAGTTTTATTGCCGTACCTGGATATTAATCAATGAAAAACTCAATTAAATTAATCGCTATTATGAATCAGACATGGAAAGTTAGTAGCTTATTGCTTGTGTTGATGGTTGGATTAATGATTAAAAGCTCCGTTTATGCTCAACAAATACCCACTCAATATCAACTTTCCGTAACGCCGGCATCCGGCTTTTTGAAGGTTCGGCCGGGTACTAAAGCAATTCATAAAATTATTGTGCGCAATCCCAGTAATTTTCCTGTTGAAATATCGGCGAGCATCGTTGATTTTATACCAGACGGAAAATCCGGAGCGCCGATTTTGCTTTCAAGCTCATCATTTCCCTATTTGGAACAAGAGGAAGTTTTGCAAAGACCAAGAACTTTGAATGCCGGAAGTCAAGAGGTGGTGGATATTGCCATTCAAGTACCGGAAGGAGCCCCAGAAAAAGAATATCCATTAACCATTTTGGTGAAGGCAAATGCCAAAGCGCAACAAGACAATAGCACCGCTCTTTTCCCCACCATTGGCGCCAACTTAATTGTTTGGGTTTCGCAAAGAAGTGAACCGTCGCAACAAATTACTGTCGAATCTTTGCAAAGACCAACAATAGTGGATAGCTTTAGACCATTTGAATTTGAACCTTTGGTGCGCAACTTGGAAGTCATGTCAGCGGTGGCTTCCGGATCGGCAACGGTTAAGGATTGGCGAGGCAAAGTTTTGGGAACGATGGAGATTTATCCGGATATTGTATTGGGAGAATCAACGAGAGTGTTGCGCGGCGCGGTGCCGGCGCCGGTCGTCCTGCCGGACGACCCGAGCGCGGCTTACGCGCCGCGCCTCAAGCCCACCCCATTTTCTTTCTCTCAACCCTTTTGGTTGGGTCCCCTCACCGTTGAATTCACCTTCATACATCCGGGAACTACAGGCAACTACACCACCATTCACACCAAAAAAGTTATTGCCTTACCAATTTCACTCTTTTTAATTTTAGTTGGAATTATAGGTGTATTTTTCTTGTCATGGTGGGTAAATAAAAAGAAAAAAAATTACTCAAAATACCTAAAGTAGAATTTTAACTCTTGCGCTCTAGGCAACAATATGGGTAAACTGATAAAGAAATATTGAATGATTTTGTTGTTTTGTAACAAATCTAAAATGAAATAGTCTTATAATATATGAAAAACAAACCTCGCCGATTAATCTGGAAAACTTCCTTGGTGGTTTTGCTTGCTGGTGGTTTTTTTCTTTCCGCCAACATTGGTGAAGTGGGAAAATCCGCCAATCTCACTTCAGTCAGCGTTACTTTAAGCAATTCCAGATTGTCGTTTGTGGGCAGATTGGATAACACCAATGCCGAAGGGGTAACTTCCGTCAATATTCAAACAACCGGAGCAGGTCCTTCATTCAGTACCAATCAACTTCAAGTTGGTGACGCAGTCACCATTGGTGATGGCGCGACCATGAGTAATTATAATGTCACAGGCACAAATCCTAATGCAGTTTTCACAATAGATACAGGTCTAGACTCAAATGATTATCAATTAGATGATTTTGCTATCGCCAGCCAATCTTCTCAATTGAGTGTCGCTTTTGCGACAGTTAACACTATCGCCGATGGTTCATTTAGAGTTTTAGTACCAACCAATACCGACGGCGAAGACGGAATTCCCAACGGTGGCGGTTTTGATTACGGCACAGGTACACCTGTTGTAACCTGTCCTTCAAATGGCAATGGTTATACTTTTGGCACTGCCACTTCGGCTCCTTCCGCTGTAACTGTGAACGGCATCGATTATCACGAATACGTTTGTCCATATACCGGTACGCCAACCAGTCCAACCCAATCTTTTACTTCTAATCCTATTCCCATTGACGACGTGATTAACCCCGCTCCAGCGTCCGGCCATACCGCCGGTAGCGCCGATACATACCGAATTATCCTTCAACATCGTGACTCCAACGATGTGGTTGTAGATCAAACCGCCGTTTCCG
>CAZTME010000090.1:0-3987 GCA_964614795.1 uncultured Pseudomonadales bacterium
GCCAATTTTCTTTCTTCATTCTTAATGAAAACTCGAGATCTTCCAAGTAAGATCCAAAGTTTTCGGCAAAAAGACCAACATCCTGAAGAGCGAGAGGATTAAAAAGAACGCAAGCGCCGTTGAATGCTTGAGTGAGATAGATTTGCGAAGTTGATGCAGGTTGAGTTTGCGGTTCTGCTTTTCCAATTGGCAGGATGTTAATGCCGGCCGATTCGATTTGTTGATTGGCCGATAAAATAATTGGATTGATCGCCCCCCATTTTTCTTTGAGTGCTATTTCTTTTGTTAAATCAATGCTGTTTTTGGATAGAATCACGTCGTCGTTACAAGTGCCTATAAATTGATAACTATTGGCGAGTGCTTGTTTTAAACCCAAATTCACAGTTTTGGCAAAGCCCAGTGGTTTTGTAATTTTTATCCACATTAAATTTTTTGCTTGTGTGTTTCCGGGTTGATCAAAATTTGCAACTACAATTATGTCAAGATCATTTAAAAACTGGGCGTTTTTCTGCCAAAACCATTGCCATTGTTTATAAATAGCGGTGGGAATGACTAAGCAAAGAGATTTTTGCATTGTCATTATCATAGCGCAACTTTGTATAAACTTGAATGTTTGCCAAGAATTTTCCTCGTTGGAATTTAAGCATTTTTGAGTGATACTACAGCATTATGAAATCCAACCATTTGAGTGATCCGGATTTTTCAAAACCACTTTTTATTAATGATTTAACTATTTTAGTGCCATTTTACAATGAGGCTGAGCGTTTGCCGGAGTTGTTGCGTCGAGTTTTACAGTTTTTGGATGCAAAAATGTTTATTTGTGTGAATGATGGTTCAAAAGATGATGGAGAAAAAATCATTAAAGATAAATTTCCAAATGTAAAATTGATTAATTTACCAAAAAACTCTGGAAAATCTCATGCTGTGAGAGCCGGTTTGGATGAAGTAAAAACCGAGTATGTAATGCTTTTAGATGCGGATTTGATCGGTTTAAATGCCAAGCAGTTAGCTGAAGGAATTTTACGTTTTCATGAAGCTTTAAGAGCCGGAAAAAAAATCGATATGTTAATTTTTCGTCGCAGTGATGATCCTTTGCATTATAAATTAGTAAGAGCAGATGTTCTTTTCTCTGGTGAGCGCATTTTGCGCACCGATGTTTTAAAAGAAATTTATAAAAATAGACAATTTACCAAATATCAAATCGAGATGTTCATTAATGATGTGATGAATGAAATAGATGCTCAGGTTTATTGGGTGCCTTTACAATCAAAAAATCCGGATAAAATCGCCAAATGGCAAAGCAAACATGATGCTATTCAAGGCACAGTGGATCTCATGGTGGGCACTTTATCCAAAGCAGAAACCATTGCCATGCTTACTAAGCAGTACTTAAAGTTTGGAAAAAAGGAGTTGTGATTAATGGATAATAATAAGATACATACTAGCCAAAAAATTATCGTTACTGGGGCAGGTGGTTACATAGGTTCAATCATTACTTACACTCTATTACGTAATCAATATAATGTAATTGCCATTGATTCTTTTGAGAGAGGTTACATTGAACCTCTTAATCTTTTATCAAAAATCTTTCCAAATCAATTGATTATTATTAAAGGTGATTTAAGAAAAACAGACCTCATTAATAATCCAAACTTCAATAATACGCTCGCTGTAATTCATTGCGCAGCTTATTGTATTGTTGATGAAAGTGTGAAATATCCATCGAAATACATAAAAGATAATCCTTTGATGTTGAATAATGTGATTAAATTAATGAGTAAGTTTAAAATTCAGAAATTAATTTTTTCATCCACCGCAGCAGTTTATGGCGAACCTGAACAACTTCCTGTCAATGAGAAGTCTAAAAGCAAACCTATCAATCCTTATGGAGAATCTAAACTTTTGTGTGAAGATTTAATAAATTCCACTCAATCAATAAATTCTATTACTTTTCGATATTTCAACGTCTGCGGAGCTTCTTATGATGGCTTAATTGGAGACTCTAAAAATCCATCTGAATTACTAGTTCAAAATGCAGTTAGGGGCGCCTTGAATCTTGCTCCATTTTTTTTAACGTATTCTTTAGTTAATACACCAGATAAATCTCCAATTAGAGATTTTGTAGATGTAGAGGATTTAGCAGATGCTCATATTCTTGCCTTAAAATTTTTACAAATTAATAAGGGTCATTTTCTGTTTAATTTGGGTAGTGAGAAAGGATATTCGGTTTTAGAAATAGTAAAAGAAGTTGAAATGGCTACTTCAACAAAAATAAATATAAAAAAAGGAGTCTCTCGTCAAGGAGAGCAAGCTCGAATGATAGCGGATAGTTCAAAAGCAAATGAAATTCTTAATTGGAGAGCAAAACGAAATTTAAAGCAAAGTATAACTGCTATGATTAAGTGGTATGATGCTCATCCGAAAGGTTGGAAAAAATGAGCAAGAAGAGAAAAATCGTTGTTGTAATTGCTGCTTATAATGAGTCAAAAACAATTACGAGTGTGGTTAGTCAGTTAATAAATATTGTTGATCAAGTTATCGTTGTAGATGATGCATCTTGCGATAAAACATCTAATCTAGCAAAAAAAGCTGGCGCCACTGTGATTTCGCACTCGATTAACCTGGGACAAGGAGCCGCTTTGGAAACCGGTTTTGAATTTGTGAGAAATTACCTGACCTGTGATGTCGTAGTTACTTTTGATGCAGATAATCAATTTGATGCAAAAGAAATGCCTGGAATGATTGAGTGTTTGTTTAACAGCAAAGTTGATGTTGTTTTAGGTTCTAGATTTCTAGGTCGGGCACTCAATATGCCTTTGCTGAGAAAAGTAGTCCTGAAAATTGGAATATATGTCACTTGGTTTTTCTCTGGAATAAAGTTAACCGATACCCACAATGGATTTAGAGCATTTAAATTTGACACATTATCTAAAATAGTGATTTCTCAAAATAGAATGGCGCATGCATCGGAAATTATTGAGTTAATTGGTCGAAATAAACTAACTTTCAAAGAATACCCAGTGACCGTCAAATATCACAATGATAGAAGGGGACAAAGCAATCTAAACTCATTAAACATTATCAGAGATATTTTGATGGACAAATTTATATGATTAATCTTTATCACCTACCCGCACAATTATTCATGGGAATAATTATTCTCTTAATTCTTTATAGAACATACAGCAGTGTGAAGGCAAACAAACTCAGTCGTAGCTTTTTAATTTTTTGGATGGGTTTTTGGATTTTTGCATTAATCTTACTATTTAACCTTCCATCACTTTCAAAATTGGCGTCATCTCTTGGGATTGGGAGAGGTGTTGATCTCGTAATTTATTTAAGTTTAATTATGATTTTTAGCACTCTGTTTAAACTAATTGTCAAACAAAAAAATCAAGATAAAATCATTACCAAAATAATTAGAAAGATTGCCATTGATGAGACAATGATTAAATCTTCAACTAAAAAGTGATTGTCTTTATTTTAATTTCATCTTACTAATTTTTTACTAGAATTCCAGCGAGTTTGCAAAATTTTTTTGACCATTAGTATTCATTTATTTGCCTCGACAAGACTACTCATAAATCAAGATGATAGCTGAAGTAGTGATTTCTCTTCTGACAAACATTAAATTCATTTCAAAATGATCTTAAAATTAAAGCGAATACTATATACATATCCACCAAAGTTAGGACCTCTTAATGACATAGATTATTCTTCATGGCCATATCCCTACCCGCATGTCACTATTGGTGATTCGGATAGAACACAAAAATTAATTAGTGGAATATTAACCTATGGTGATTTGGAAATGTATCTAGCTCACATTAATAATGAATTTAATGATGTCATAGCGAGATTAAATGCCGCTATAGTTCAACTTGAAGATTACGAACAAAATAAAGTTCCGGTAGATCATCTTATTAATACCGATTAGGTACTGTCAACTACTGTGTGTAAACGCATGATTTCCTCCGTAATTCTTTT
>CAZTME010000091.1:0-3867 GCA_964614795.1 uncultured Pseudomonadales bacterium
AAACTATAGGATATGTAAAAAGCGCAAATTGGATAAGTTTAATTTAAAAAAGAATTGATGTAAAAACACTTTTTCAGATTTTATATGATGAAAAAAAAGCACTGAGTCATGGCTAGGCTGCCTGCCCAACCGCCTAGCCACAACTCAAAGCTTTTACACTATGAGCAAATTGGGACAGTAAGATATACATGCAAACATTAAGATTTAGTTTACACGCACTTATTTGCTTGGTATAGTTCTCACTAATCTCAGATTCAATCAACTGTCCAAGATTGGATCTGTTTTCAGAAAAGGCATCGTTACTCGTGGTTCCGCCCAGCGATAATGATGCTTTTTTGTTTTCCCGATGAAAATTCCGTTGTAACAAAACTAATCCTTTAGTTGTTAATTTTGCTAAACAAACTTCACCGAATTTTTTTCAAAGATCTGTGGTTCCGCCACTTCTCCACTCTTTTTACGAGTGGTTTTTTGTTAATTCAGAGTATAACTCTATTTGCTGTTTTTTGTCAACCTATAAAATTAAATTGGCTGAGTTTAAGATTATCCTATAACTAATATTTTAATACATTTATCGATGAATTATTTAAACTTATTCACACTCAATTTTGCTCATACTCCTTATGTGGATAACTTTGGAAAAGCTTCTTCTTTAGTTTTGAATGCCAGCCGATAACCAAACTTTCTGCCCCCCGCCGATCAACCAACCTCATTTTTTCTTTACATTAAAAACAACCACTGAATATAGTGGCCAGATTGAGTTATACTTAGATCATGAGCCAGCCCCACTCTATTTTGCGGATCGCCACTCCCAGGTCACAAGAAGCTATTATTAACTCTTGGTATCAATTTTTACTTGGCATTCCCTCAATTCAGGATAAGTGGTGGCAAAAAGCTTTGCTTAAACATGAGCGCTTGAGTGTTGAATTGCTCTGGCATGCTGGTTTATTGGAGCTGTTTTTGGTTGCCCCCACCAGAATTTCAACCTTAATTTCTCAATTGTTAATTGGCTGGATTCCTCAAGTGAGTGTTACTTATGAAAACCAAGATCCCATCCAGGTGCTAAAACCACAAATAGATGAAAATCTCCTTGCCAGCACAGTTTATCCAACTCAAAAAAGCTTGCGCCAACTTTCCACCAACTTCCCCACCGACCCTTTAGCCGGTCTATTCGCTACTTTGACCACCCTACCCACTTCGACTTCATTAATTTGGCAAACCATCATTTCGCCAACGATTGTTCATAATCCACCGGTTAAAAATACCGGCGATGAGTTAAGTGCAACCGCAAAAGACGCCACCCAAACAACTTCACAAAGATTTTTTCAAGTCAATTGGCGAGTTGGCGCCACCACTCAAGATTTACTCTCTGCTCAAATGTCAATTGAGAGCTTGCTGGCCAGCTACTCCATTTTCACTCAATCTGATAGCCAATTTTTCAAAAAACCCCGTTTTGTCAAAAACGCTCACGCTTTTGAATTAATTTCTTCTCGAAAATCCAACTTGATTTTTACCACCAAATTGCCGGCTCAAGTATTGGCTACCATGATTCATCCACCGGGAATTGATTTAGCCCATCTCTCTAATATTGCTTGGGGTAAACATTTGCAAGGTGAGCCACCGGCGCTTTTACCCGTTGTTTCCAGTGCTTCTTCTGCAGAAAAAGAAAATATCAATCCTTTTGCCAGCACGGTTTTTAAAAACGAACAAGTTATTTATGGACTGCGCAGAACCGATCGTCGTCGACATTTGTATGCGATTGGTAAAACCGGTACGGGAAAGTCTACCCTGCTTGCCAACATGGCCATTCATGATTTGAAAAAAGACGAGGGTTTGTGCGTTATTGATCCCCATGGAGATTTGGTCGAAACACTGCTTGATTATATTCCCAGTAGAAGAATTAATGATGTGATTTATTTTGATCCTTCCGATAGTGAAAGAACAGTCAAGCTCAATTTATTTGAAGGAGAGAGTGTGGTACATAGAGAGTTAATTGCCTCAGGGATTGTGTCAGTTTTCAAAAAACTCTATGGCTATTCTTGGGGACCTCGCTTGGAGCATATTTTGCGCAACGCACTTCTCACGTTACTAAAAAGTGATGAGGCCAGGTTGTCGGACATTACCGATTTGCTAACCAATAAAAAATACCGTGATTCGGTAGTCAACCAATTGGACGATCCCATTTTGAAAAATTTCTGGGTGAATGAATTCGACGCCATGCAAGATAGATTGAGAGCGGAGGCTGTAGCGCCAGTCTTAAATAAAGTTGGGCAGTTTGTTTCCTCTCCTCTGGTAAGAGATGTTGTTAATGCTCGCAAGAGCTCTTTTAGTATTGAAGATGTTATGAATACCGGTAAAATTTTGTTGGTGAATTTATCTCAAGGCAAATTGGGTGAGGACAATGCAACATTACTTGGAGCAATGTTGATTACAAAAATTCAGTTGGCAGCCATGGCAAGAGTGCATCAACCCGAAGAATTGCGGAAGGATTTCTTTTTATACGTGGATGAGTTTCAAAACTTCGCTACCGAGTCATTTACCAAAATTTTATCCGAAGCCAGAAAGTATCGCTTAAATCTCACCCTGGCCAATCAATATACCGCTCAAATTCCGGACGAAGTGCAAAAAGCCATTTTTGGCAATTGTGGCAGCATTGTGTCTTTTGTCATGGGCGCGGAAGATGCAACGCTATTTAGCAAAGAATTTTCCGGCAAGTATTCACCGGAAGATTTGGTGTCACTGCAAAAACATCAGGTGATTAATCGTTTGACTATTGAAAATGTGATTAGTGAAGCTTTTGCCGGCTTCACTCTTCCCCTGGCCTCTTCAAAAAACAACAATCGAGAAAAAGTGTTGAGGTCTAGCAAAGAGAGGTATGCAAAAAAGAAGTAGGTGGTTAAAAATAATAAGCCAGCAACTCACTTATATTTTTATCTCGATCTTAATTTTAGTTTTGAATATTTATTTTTTATTATCGTTTTTGAATAAATATTCCGACTTCTATTGTCAGAATGGTCTAGTGAGTTGCAGTATGTTTACCCCCTTAGGAATTGTTATATACGGGGGAATGATCTCTGTTTATTTATCTGTTCCATTACTGATTATTTTGGTTATATTGTTCAACAAAAAAATTAAAAAACCTACTCAAACCACACAAACAAAGATCAAGTATATTGTAAAAGTTTTTTTGTTTCTATTATTAATAACATTGATCATCTCTATTTTCATAACTCCAATTGCAATTAACAAAATAGCTCCGTACGATTCGCAGAAAAACACACAAGGTGGAAAATAGATAATAGATTTCCCACTACTTTACACTTGGGTTTTTAGCGTCAAAAAAAGCAAGTTTTTCCCACTTCTTAGTGAGTCCTCTATCCTTTATCGATTTCATAGTTGGTGGTTTAAGCAACGATAGTTGAAAGTTAGTTAGCTTTAGTTTTTTTTAATCCAAAAAGTTGAACACTTTTTTGTAGAGAGTTTAAGTTTAATGAGTAGTAAATGTGTTCGTATCCCAAACGCTTGGCTTCTTTTTCGCGCCGAGTGTCAAACGAGGCGCGACGCACTTCGCCCAATAATCCCAACTCACCGTAAAAAACACTCTTGATTGGTAATGCTACCCCGGTGGTACTACTGGCGATCGCTAACGCGATCGCCACATCCAACCCCGGATCCCTAGACTTATACCCCCCAAGTAAACCCACATAAACATCATGGTGCTCCAGGCTAATGCGTGAATATTTCTGTAATAATGCGGTAATAATATGCAACCTATTGGCATCAATTCCCTGCCCCACTCTTCTGGGAATAGCCAAAGGTGAATAAACAACCAAAGCCTGCACTTCAACTGCAATCGGTCTGGTTCCCTCC
>CAZTME010000092.1:0-3786 GCA_964614795.1 uncultured Pseudomonadales bacterium
ACCAACAACCAGCATGTAAGGCACTTTCTCCAGTTGCGCATCGCGAATTTTGGCATTCAACCGCTCAGCCCTATCATCAATCTCTACTCGCACACCATCTTTCTTCAACCGATCAGCAACTTTATGTGCATATTCAAGCTGTCCATCGGTAATTGGTAAAACCCTCACCTGCACTGGGCTTAGCCAAACTGGGAACTTGCCGGCATAGTGCTCAATGATGAAAGCCAGGAAGCGCTCATGCACGGAAAGTGGTGCTCGATGAATAACAAACACCTCACCGTTTTCCGATCCATCCTTATCTGTGTACTTCAGTCCAAAGCGCTCTTTCGCCAAAAAGTCCAACTGAATTGTGGACATTGTTTCTTCTCGACCAATCACACTCTTGAACTGCACATCAACTTTGGGACCATAAAAGGCGGCCTCATCGTCAGCCTCAACAAATTCGACAGCCATTTCTTGTAGCACCTCGCGCAATACTTGTTGACTGTACTCCCAATTCTCAGGTTCGTTAATATATTTTTCTGTATGCGCGGGATCCCATTTCGAAAGTCGGAACCAATAGTTTTCCAGTCCAAAAATAGCAAAATATTCTTGCACTAGCCGAACCACACCCGCAAATTCTTCCTTAATTTGATCTTTGCGACAGTACATATGAGCATCATTCATTGCCAATGCTCTTACTCTTAACAATCCTGCTAAAGTTCCAGATAATTCGTTGCGATAACATGTGCCATATTCTGCAAATCTAAGTGGTAAATCTCTGTAACTACGAGGTTTGTGAACATACATCCTGTGATGATGCGGACAATTCATCGCCTTCAGATAATATGTGCCATCATCCATGACCATGGGCGGATACATACTATCTTTGTAATAAGGTAAATGTCCTGAAGTAAGATAAAGTTCTTCTCTAGCAATATGTGGTGATGCTACGCGTTGATAACCACCGGCCGTTTCCTTTTCTATAGCCAGTTTTTCCACCTCGTTACGCAAAATCGTGCCCTTTGGCAACCACATAATCAATCCTTTGCCAACCATTTCATCGATAAAAAATAAATCAAGTTCAGCACCCAATTTTCGATGATCTCTTAATTTCGCTTCTTCTTTTTGCTTAAGAAATTCTTCTAATTCTGCTTGGCTGAAAAAAGCCGTACCATAAATTCTTGTCAACATCGCATTTTTTTCACTGCCTCGCCAGTAGGCGCCAGCTATCGAAAGAAGTTTAAAAAATTTAAGATCTGCCGATGGTTTTTCGATATGTCCACCCCTGCAAAGATCTTCAAAATCACAGGACTTATACAATGTTACAATTTCGCCTTTAGCCGCTATCTCTTCAATCAGCTCCAATTTATACGGATTGTTAGCAAAAATCTTCTTGGCTTCTTCTGGTGAAACCTCTCTCATGGAAAACTCACTCCATGATAAAACAATTTCATGCATTTTCTTTTCCACATTTTCCAATTCTCCTTCTGAAAAGGGTTTTTCAAACTCAAAATCATAGTAAAAACCATCTTCAATAGCCGGACCAATCGTTGGTTTGGCATCCGGCCGAAGTTGCAACACTGCTCCCGCCAACAAATGGGCGCAACTATGGCGCAATTTTTCCAAATTTGATATATTTTTTTCCACTTGTTCTTTAGAAATGTTTGATTGTTTTTTTGACATTTTTTCTTTCTTTTTTTATTAACTTTGTCACATCAATAAGATTGTTCATTCACCTGCAATCTTATTTTACTTGAGCGACAAATCTATTATATAGTAACCTTTATACTGTTTGCTCATTTCTTCTGATTAACTTTCATTTTTCATCTATTTTTTCTATAGCTCTCTCAAAACCAGATGTCTGATTTACCAAGATAGAGTTTTCTCAACATCAAATGTCAAATTTTACTTGCGCTAAACCAGATCAGTTGCCCGATAAAAAAGTGTCATTTCGTTTTGTGATTGCTACATGTTAATTTTTCTTTCTTAAAACTGAATGTTATCTTCCCTGCCTCAACCCAGATTCGCGAATAATATTTGACAATGTATTAAGCATGTATCTGCAAGTGATGAACTGAAAATAATTCATCCTCTGCCTTCCAGAAGCTAAAGGCACAAAAAAGCCCGCCTAAGAGGCGGGTTGTACAACAAAACTACCCTCCTCTTAAGCAGGCGATGTAGTTTTAGTTGAAAATACTTTGCTGAATTTCATGTCAACAATTATAGCACGTTCATGTAATATTGAAATTTTTGCAAAAGATTCTTGGGTGTGACAATCTTTATTTGATTACTCCACTCTCCGGAAGCGCAGTCATTTCCGGCTCTGACCGATACATAATAAGTTTGATTGAGATCAAGATGATTGATAGTGTAATTAATAACTCCATTATTATATGCGGGAGTAAATTCAACCGCATGCTCGTACTGATTTTGTTGTGAAGAGTAGGCAATGATATAAGATTTTGCATTATCATTCACTGGAGTAAAGTACAAAGTTAATTGTTGGCCATTCACTCTGGCTTCAAATAAATATGGTGAACCAACCGGTTTTTGAGCAGTGCAACTTGGAGGGTCGGCTTTGGTTGTGGCAGAAAAACCGCTTGAATTTCCAGCATTGTTTGAAGACAATTGTGTGATTGTGTTATTACCAAGATCTTGAGAATTTTCTTCAACATTGCTTTCTTCACCCTCTCCTTCATCATCCTCACCGCTTCCCCCTTCTTCGCTTCCTTCTCCTCCACTTTCCTCGCCTTCAACCAATGAGGCCAGTGAAAATCGAGTTAAAGCCGGAGAACCATTGTCCTCGTCTCCAGAAACCATAAATGAAGAACCTTCCGGATTAAAATCAACGGTGCCCAAAACATCTCCTGCAACATAAATACTACCAAAGCCTGTACTAATCGCATATCCGGATGACCACAATCCGCCTTCGGCAACTCTGGTCCACAAATAATCGCCATTTAAACTGTGACTACTTACAAACATAGTTGAATCCAAAGACGCGGTCGAAGTTTTAAGATTTTCATTAACTGAAGGATCAAAATCAACCTCGCTTCCAAACCAACCCGTGATAAAAAGGTTACCGTTACCACCAATGGTTACGCTACCGATCACATCGTAGGTTGCTCCACCTATGGTTTGAGTCCAGACTCTTACTCCATCTGAAGTGTATCTTGATATGAATGCATCTTCCGCTCCTGCAGAAGTTCGATTGCCGTCATCCTCTCCCGCTCCAAAATCCACTTCTTCTTCAAACGATCCGCCAACGAATATAGTTTGATCTGAATTGACAACTAATGATCTTACCTTGTCTTCACCCAGTCCACCAAACGTTACTGTCCAATCACGAACGCCATCCGGTTGATAGCGTGAGACAAAACCGTCTCCGGCACCCTGAGATGTTCGAGATGCCAAGTCACCCCCCAAGCCAAAATTTGCCTCTCCGGTAAAATACCCTCCCACATAAATCAAATCATTACTTCCTATCGAAATAGTTCTGCTGAACTCATCACTTGTTCCTCCAATAGTTTTTGTCCAGGCTCTGTCACCATTGCTTGTGGCGTATTTAGAGATGAATGCATCTGCCGAACCATCTGCTGTTCTTTGAGCGGTATCTCCACCGGTTCCAAAATCGGCAGTGCCATAAAATTCACCCACAGCATAAATATATGTAGCCGAAGCATCCAAAGCTAAAGAATAGCCGTTTTCACTACCCCCACCACCAATTGTTTTTGTCCAGTCGCGATTACCATTTGTATCCAACTTTAAAATGAAGACATCAGTTGAGCCTACAGCGCTTCTTTC
>CAZTME010000093.1:0-3740 GCA_964614795.1 uncultured Pseudomonadales bacterium
GAAGAATTCAAAGAAAACCTTCCGGACGAACAAATAATTCTGGATGATAAAAAAAATAAAGGCAAAAAAGCTAAAAAAATCAATAAAAAAATGTTAATTTTGATTATCCTACTCATATTTTTGCTTGGATTAATCTCTTTTGCATTGTGGATCGTTTTTTTCGCCACAGCTACAATTGCAATCACACCCAAAACTCAATTAATTACTCAAGAATTACAACTAACACTTAGTACGGCCGCCAGTAGTTCAAGTAGCAGTGCCACCGCTCTTCAAGCGGAAGAAATATTTGTCGAATCGGAAGTAACGCAAGAAACCAATACTACCGGTGTCAAACTGGTTGGGGAAAAAGCAAAAGGTGAAGTTCTAATTTTAAATAAAACGCAGGCCAACAAATCATTTCCCAAAGGCACAATTCTCACTCACGAAAATCTCAAATATTTATTGGATGAAGATGTTGAAGTGCCCTCATCAAGTGTGAGTGCAAAACCCAATGGCACCGGTGAGGAAAAAATTTACGGGCAAAAAAAAGTAAAAATTACAGCCGAAGAAATTGGGATTGAAAGTAACATCGACAAAGATGCGACATTTACCGTTGAAAAATATGCTGAAGATTCTTATTCAGCCAAGGCGGAAACTGCCATTGAGGGTGGATCCTCCAGAGAAGTGAGAGTGGTAAGTCAAACCGATCTGGATATTTTATTGGCCGATGCTAAAAGGGAATTTTTACAAGATGCGAAAAAAGATTTGGAGGCAAAAGCCGGACAAGGAGAAGCAGTAGTTTCCCAAGATGAGGTTTTAACAAGTGGCGCAAAGTATTCTGGCAAGATTGGCGATGAATTGGAAAAGGTGAGTTTGACTGTTAAATTAAAATTGACAGGTCTTCTATATAACAAAAATGATGTCAAGCCAATCGCACAGGAAGTTCTGCAAAAGTTGGTGCCGGAAGGATACAGTATTGAACAAGCTCAACCGCAAGTTTTATCTGCTCCAACCGCCAGTAGCAGTGGTGATATCGTGGTGGATGCCAATATTTCGGTGGAAGCAGTAGCGATAATCAATGAAGAGGAGTTGGCGAGTCAACTTGCTGGCGCGCCGCTTTCTGCGGCGCGCCAGCAATTGCAGACCAATTCCGCAATTGCTTCTGCGAATATAATTTTTTCACCCAACTTTAGAGAAATACTTTGGCCTTATCTACCTTCTCAATCAGCAATTAGTGTCAATCAATCATCAAAGCCATAAAGTTAAATGATTTGTTTATGCCCAATTCTTCTGCTGCGACAACACAAAAAAAAGCTTTAGTGGAGGTTTACAGGAGAGCTTTACTTCTCCGGGCCAATCTGCATGAGCTTGATGAAATGGTTTCTAGCGAAATTGAGAGAGTGCAATCAAATTTGGCATGGCAACAATCCGACTATATTGTTGAAGAGCGCAGAATTCAACAAAAATTTCTTCCCAATTTAATTCGTTTCGGTGCTTTTTTTGTTCCGATCGTTTGTTTAATAGTTGGTTTGTATTTAATTGGTAGCGTCACAATTCCGATCGCTTTGGCTTACTGGCAAGCGGATGATCAAGTGGAGCAATTGGTTTCCGCTATTCCCAGTGACAAACAGTTGGATACTACTCCAATCATGATTTCTCAGTTAATTACTCAAGTTCAGGCTTCTCAATCAGCACGTCGACCATCGCCAAAAATCATCAATGTGGCCCTTGATTACACAAATTTATCAAATTGGTTCCCCGGTGCAGGATCAATGCCCGAACTATTACAATCGGAAGTTAGTGAAGAATATCGGCTGGATATTCCAAATTTGAAGATTGAAAATGCTGTGGTGGCTCAGGGAGGTACGGATTTAAATAAAAGCCTGATTGCCTTTCCCGGGACTGGTACACCTGGACAATATGGAGCGCCTGTAATTTTTGGTCACTCGGTTTTGCGTCAATTTTATAATCCTTCCGAAAAAAACCCTCGTCGCTACACTTCGATTTTCAGTACGATCATGACTTTAAAAAAAGGCGATGAAATATTTATTACCTACAATGGCATTCGTTATACTTATGTTGTTCAAGAAAAAACCGAGGTTAAACCCACGGATGTTTACATTCTCAATCAAAAATACGACGCAAAAAGGTTGAAGTTAGTGACTTGTACACCAGAGGGCACATACTTAAGAAGAGGTGTGGTCACCGCCGAATTGGTCAGTGAAACTCCAATTTAGATAAATAAATTATGAATCATTCAAACCATCATAAGTCCGCTTTGAATTCATCCTCTCAAGCGCAGGAGAATTTAGATCAAAACATGCCAATCTCCCAAAATTCATCTTCTGTCATAAAAACTCAATTACCGGTTTTGGCAATTGATTATGGCACCAAATTTGTTGGCTTAGCTCTTGCGACTTCAAAAATTGCCGAACCGCTCACTAGTATTCCTCAAGATAAAAATGTGATGCAGTATTGCGGTCAATTGGTTGATGATTATGGTGTTCACACAATTGTTGTGGGGGTTTCTCAGCGCCAATCCGCAGAAAGAGCCAGTCAATTTGCTCGACTTCTTCAACACACTTTTGGATTGAGAGTTAAAGTTGAAACTGCAGATGAAAATTTTTCCACTCAGGAAGCAAGAATGCGTTTGGCGGAAATGGGAAAAAAGATTGGCAAAGATAAAAGAATCGATCACTTCGCGGCCGCAGTTATTTTAGAAAATTGGCTGGAGGAAAATTTGGACTAAGAGTGTTTTTTTTATTCTGTTATACTATAACTAACGTAGGTTATTATTATTTAATTAAAGGATTCTATGACAGAAAAAACTGCAACAGCCGTTACTTTGGGTTCAGCTTCTCAATATTGGTGGCTAATTTTAATTCAAGGTGCTCTTTCCGTGTTTACTGGTTGGATGCTTTTGGCAAGACCAATTGGCACCATTGACGTGCTTGTTTCTGTCTTGGGTTTGTTTTGGTTGGTGATGGGCTTTGTAGATGTCATTAAAGCGATTATGTCTGCTTTGGGCGGAGCTAAAAAGTGGGCTTGGCAACTGGTCGGTGGTGTGATTGGAGTGATTGCCGGTATGGTGGTTTTGAATAATCAAACTTTAAGTATGGTTTTATTGCCTGGTATAGCAATGTATTTTGTCGCTTTTTCTTCAATTATCAACGGCATTATTTCCATGTCAATAGGAAGAGACATGAGTGGTTCGGGCAGTTTTGAGTGGTCTTGGGGAACGTTTTTCTTAGGTTTGCTTTACCTAATCTTGGGCATGGCTTTATTGGGCATGCCAACCTTGGTAGCAATTAAAACCGTCGTTTTTGCTTTTGGACTTATCACTGTTGGTAGCGGAATTGGTTTAATTGTTTTGTCTTTCATGATCAAAAATGCCGGCGAGAAGAAAGCAGAGTAAATAAACTTCCCACGAGCTTACGCTCGGGTTTTTATTTGTTGCAAGCAGAGCTTGCACTACTGCATAGTGACTCCTTCTCCCCAGGTGACCTTCCGGTTGGAGATTTAAGGAAGGTGGGTTAAAATTATATTGAAATCTACTACTCCCTAGAAGATCCGCGGGAGTAAGTCCTGCCGTGAATCGGGTTTATGAGTCTTCTTTCTTTGAGATAAAATCAATGTATGGAATCCATGTGACAAGCCGATTAGGAGATGATCAGGAACTATATTCGGTACCCGGGAAAAAGAAGACTCAGGACAAGCGAAGCTTGCATTCCAGGAATCCACGGGTTTAAATCCGTGGTGTT
>CAZTME010000094.1:0-3673 GCA_964614795.1 uncultured Pseudomonadales bacterium
CAATTTTAGGTACGTTCACTTGCTTGGCCAAAAGAATGTGTTCTCTGGTTTGTGGCATTGGACCGTCGGTGGCGGCTACGACCAAAATTGCACCATCCATTTGAGCGGCGCCGGTGATCATGTTTTTGATGTAGTCAGCGTGTCCCGGGGCGTCAATGTGAGCATAGTGACGTTTTTCCGTTTCATACTCCAGGTGAGAAATGTTGATAGTCACACCACGAGCCGCTTCTTCCGGGGCGTTATCAATATCGCCATAGTTCATTGGCTTGTTGGTATCACAAGGAACTTTTTTGGACAATGTTTGAGTAATTGCCGCTGAAAGAGTGGTTTTGCCGTGATCGACGTGACCAATTGTACCGATGTTGACGTGCGGTTTATTGCGCACAAATTTGGCTGCATCTGCCATATATCCTCCTTATTATTGACTCTACACAAAATGTTTGTGCGGTGTAGGTCTACTACTAATTTGAGTCTTAAACTCGTTTTACTACAAATATGATTAACTATTACTTAAGCACTTGCAGGTGATTTTCTTTCCGCAATAATCTTTTCCGTAATGCTATTTGGCACTATATCATAGTGACTCGGTAACATTACACTAGAAGCGCGACCCTGAGTCATGCTACGCAGAATTGTAACATAGCCCTGCATCTCCGCCAATGGGACGAGTGCGGTGATAATCACGACATTGCTTCGGTTGGCGGTGCCTTGAATTTGCGCTCTTCTGGAACCCAAATCGCCAATTACGTCTCCCATAAATTGTTCTGGAGTGGTTACTTCCACCTTCATAATTGGCTCAATTAAGACCATGCCGGCTTGTTTGACACCTTCACGCATACCTAAAGAACCGGCCATTTTAAATGCCTGCTCACTGGAATCGACCTCGTGATAAGAACCGTCATAGATAGTGACTTTAATATCCGTCATTGGAAAACCGGCCAGAAAACCTCTTTCCAGTGATTCCTTAATACCTTTGTTGGTTGGCTCAATATATTCTCTGGGAACTACACCACCGGTGATTTCATTGACAAATTCATAACCGGTACCTCTATCCATTGGTTCAAGTCTCAATAAAACATGACCATATTGACCACGGCCACCGGATTGTTTGATGTATTTTCCTTCTCCTTGACTTGGCTTGGTGATAGTTTCTTTGTAGGCTACTTGCGGTTTGCCAACATTGGCATCCACCTTGAATTCTCGCTTCATGCGATCGACCAAGATTTCCAAGTGAAGTTCACCCATACCGCCAATAATGGTTTGACCGGTATCCGGATCTGAAGAAATTTTGAAAGTGGGATCTTCTTCCGAAAGTTTATTTAATGCCAAGCCCATTTTTTCTTGATCGGCTTTGGTTTTCGGTTCAATGGCTAAAGAAATAACCGGATCCGGAAAATCGATGGTTTCCAGCACAATTGGAGCGGTTGGATCACAAAGAGTATCACCGGTTTTTGTATCTTTCATACCCACGATGGCTACAATTTCTCCGGCTTCTGCTCGATCAATGTCTTCTCTTTGGTTGGCATGCATGAGAAGTAGGCGACCGACTCTTTCTTGTTTATCTCTTGAACTGTTGAAGATGTAAGTGCCGGACTCCAACACTCCCGAATAAATTCTGGCATAAGTTAATTTACCCACGTGAGGATCGGTTTGAATTTTAAAGGCTAAAACGGTTAATTTTTCGTTCGGAATTAATTGTCTTTCGGTTTCTTCTTTGGTTTTGGGGTTTATGCCTTTGACGGTGGCAACATCCAATGGTGAAGGCAAGTATTCTACGACCGCATCCAAAAGTGGCTGAACACCTGTGTTTTTTAACGAAGAACCGGCATATACCGGAACCAATTTATAGGCGATTACCGCTTTTCTTAAGGCTGTTTTTAAGTCGTTGATTGAGATGTCTTCTTCAGCAAAAAATCTTTCCATGAGTGCGTCATCTGTTTCGGCAATTTGCTCAACGAGTTGGGCTCGCATTTCTTCCACTTTTTCTTTGTATTCTTCCGGGATTGGCTTAACTTCCGGCTCAGTTGAACTGGCAGAGTCTTTCCAATACAAAGCTTGTCTATCCAATAAGGTAATCACACCATGGAAATCGTTTTCGCTACCCATAGGTAAAACCATCATGGCCGGTTTCACACCAAATTTGTCTTTAATATCTTGAACAGTGGCAAAGAAATCCGCACCGAGTTTGTCCATCTTGTTGACAAAACAAATGCGTGGCACGTGGTATTTGTCTGCTTGCCTCCACACTGTTTCGGATTGTGATTGCACACCTTCGGAAGCATCCAAGACTGTTATTCCTCCGTCCAGCACGCGCAGTGAGCGCTCCACTTCCGCAGTGAAGTCTACGTGTCCCGGAGTATCAATGATGTTGAAACGATATTGTTCCTTGGGTAAGTTGCAGTCAAAGTACGGCGTCCAGAAAGTGGTTGTGGCAGCCGATACAATCGTGATACCTCTTTCTTGTTCTTGAGCCATCCAGTCCATCGTGGCAGCTCCCTCATGAACTTCACCGATTTTATAAGTGCGTCCGGTGAAAAATAAAATTCTTTCGGTGGTGGTGGTTTTGCCGGCATCAATGTGAGCAATAATGCCGATATTGCGAATGCGCTCTAAAGGAATTTTGCCACGATCTGCTGTTTTAATGGTTTGTTGTGCCATGAATTCTTTCTGCTGAAGTTGTACCAAAGAATGTTGGAAAATTAATTTTTCCAAACACACGACTCATATATACCAATGAGAAGAAACGATTATACTACAAAACAGAGTTGATGCGCAATGAGATTAATCTTTTCTCAACTTGAGATATCGCCAATAAAAGATTGCTGAAATGGGAATCAAGATGAAAATCAGAATGGGAAATAAAAGCCAGTATTGATTGCTTCTTACTTCGGACGCAATGCCCAAAACTTCACCTTTTTGAATAATGCCTTCATTCTGCAATAATGTTGCTTCTTCTTCTGAAAAACTACCCAAAATATCACCAATTTTTGTTTCAAGATTTGGATCTACTTGCAGGGGAGGCGGATCTTGAGTTAGCAATTCCAATCCGGAAGAAGCAACCACGTTGGAATCGGCGGTGTTAGTGCCAGATGCCAGTAACTCAATAGCAGGCTCTTGATTGTCAATAGGTAGCACCGAACCTGAATCCGGTTTTTTATAAAAATACAGTGTGGCAAAAAGCCCTTTCTCTTGAGAATATTGCTGATAAGAGTTAGTGGCCGAATAACGCAACCTGCCTCTTGTGGAGTCATTGAGACTTTTATGATATGTTTCATACAAAGAGCCCTCTTGAGCTCTGGAAAAAAGCACACGCCGGGGATCGTAGGTGATGAACAAATCCGTGCCAATGGTGTTTTGTCCTTCCGTATCCAAATAGACAAAAACGGGAAACTCACCTTCAGCCAGCGGTTCTTGATATAACAATAATTCCAGAGTTGTCGCAAATGTTGCTTTGGGCTGAAGGATAGCTAGAGTAAAAAGTGTTACAAAACAGAGTAAAATTGCCAATTGATGCCAAAGTTTTTTCTTATTAATCATGAGATAAATGTATCTTAGCACAATCAGGCTAATAGACTTGTTGCACAATAAGAACATGAGTTAATTTAATATAGATTTTTGGGCTTAAGTAACCAAAGTGGTTGCTAAAATCATCACTTTTGTTTGAACAATTAAG
>CAZTME010000095.1:0-3510 GCA_964614795.1 uncultured Pseudomonadales bacterium
AATTATTTTGATAATTGTATTATTGCTGTTTGTAATACCTGCCAACAAATTTTTGCCGTATGCTCATCGGGATTGAAATTTGACGACATCTGTTGATAGGGGTGAATATAATTTCTAAAATCTCGCAGGGCGTGGCTAAATTTTTTTACATCTTCACCAAGCAAATTTAGCTCTCGAGCAACATTTATAAAATCACTTAGGCACCAATCTTGAAAATATTTCACTTTTCCGGTTTTGTCTTTCGGACTCCCTGTCGCTTGATTAAAATCTTTAGCCTTACCACTTGCAACCCCAAGAAGGATGCCTTCTAAGGTGCTACCGCATAAGAAAATAACAGATAAAGGTGCTTTAGCATTTAAACATTTCCTAATTTCATCCACTCTTTGTTGTAGAATTGCCGAAACCGTTCCATCCAATTTTAATTTATCAATGCTAACATCCTTGAAGTCTCTGTTTAAAAATTCATCTTCTTTGATTTCCTGAGTTTGTTGCTTAACACCAAGAAGTCGGCCGGATATTTCTTTGCCACGATTTATCAGGTCTTGCGAAAAGTCTCCTTTATTAAGATTGCCAATTAAAATTTGATTTTCTATATATTCAATAAGTTTGCTTACTGATTTTCCTGCGGTTTGATTGTCGGTGATTTGCCAAAAACCTCTCATGCGATTAGCCTTTGATCCGCTAGCGTAGTTATATTTTTCGTTATAAATATCAATACCAATATCATCAACAAAGAATTCTTGAATCGTTCTATTGGTAAAATTTAAAACACCACCTCCGCCCATCTGGAAAAGTTTCTCTAAAACCTGTTTTTCGTTGGTGTTTAAATTAGCCATATTATTTTACTCGTATTTTTCCGATCATTAATCGCGACAAGATTGAAGTTCTGATATTTGAAAGTGATTCAGACTCTTTTGTGTTGCACAAAATTAATTTAAAAATTGGCTCAACAGTTTCGGTGAATTTTTTCATTGTCACTTCATCCGGAATAATCATAGGCATATCTTTTATTGTTTTTGAATTTACTGCCGTAGCAATAGACGATGTTGTCCCAAGGCAGGAGTAATCAAATTTTTTCAAAGCCAAATAAATATATTCAGGCGATATTTTTGTATCTTTTAATTTAATATGTGCTATAGCTTCGTTGGACAACATTTTTTCTGTAGTAATAGCAACTCGACCGACGGTTAACTTAAAACTTAGAATTACAGTATTTGCCGGTATTGTTGGAATATTAAAATTATCAACAGCTTCTTGTGTTAAATATTCCGCCGTTTTATCTATATAAACACCACAGTTCCCTAAATCTCTTATTGATATCCACTTAATGTCTTCTGGGTTTACTGAGAACCATTGTTTTTGCATTCTCGGCGGTGTTCTGCCTATGGTTATATCTGAAATGTCAGATAACTTACCAATTGCCCATTTTTGTGAATCGGTATCAATAAACCACTGTCTAAATAGTGTTTCGGACAATTTTTCAAGGTTGCTGTTAATTTTATTATTAATAGCAATTTTTTCATCAATAGATGAGAGTACTTCACAAATATTATTTCGTTCTTCTTTTTTTGTAGGGTACGGGAATTGTATAGAATTTAAATTTTCTTGATTTAATTTCGGTTGCACGGCACCTGTCACGAATGCTCTTATATTTTGGTTTTTTAGAGCATAGTATAAAAATTTTGTTTCTATAAAATCTTCGCACTGTAAAATATGAGCGTGGTTGCTTACCCAAAATTTTCCATCTGTTAGTTGGAGCGTTGGATACCCCTCTTCGTTAGTTACCGTCCCATCTTCGGCAACTAATAAATATTTTCCATCAAAAATGAAGTTATTTACCCAGTCTATAATTCCAGCCGCTCCATAATAGGGATATATCCCTTTCATTTTTTCTCGTTCAGCAGAGCTTAAAGGTTTTCTTTTATTATCAAAATTTTGTGCAATTTTTGGAATTGTAACAACATCCCAGTCTCCCGGAATTAAACCAATATCTGTGTCTTTAAATTTTGTGGCGATTTCCGTGCTCATAATACTATTTTATTTCAAAGCCAATGCTTTTTAGATTTTTCTTAACACGATCTTCAAGTTCTTTTGATTGTTTGAATTGATCCGAAAGCTCGGCTGTAATTTTTGCCATCTTATCCTCAAAAGCTCCATCATCTTCCTCTACGAAATCCGAACCAACATAACGGCCGGGAGTCAAAACAAATCCATTCTTTTCAACTTCCTCAATTTTAGCTGCTTTGCAGAATCCCTTCACATCTTCGTATTTACCATTAATGGTTCGCCAAGCGTGGTATACGCCGGTAATTTTATTTAAATCTTCATCAGTCAATTCACGGTTCTTGCGAGTGACCATTGTTCCCATTTTGCGAGCGTCAATGAAAAGAATCTCATCATGACGGTTACGAAATTTATGATCGTAGCGATCACGAGACACGAACCACAAACAAGCTGGGATCTGCGTGGTGTAAAATAGCTGGCTTGGGAGGGCAACAATACAATCAACTAAACCATTTTGTATTAAGCTCTTTCTTATTTCACCCTCTCCGGAAGTATTGGATGAAAGTGATCCATTTGCCAAAACAAAACCTGCGATGCCAGTGGGAGCAAGATGATGGATCATGTGCTGAATCCATGCATAGTTTGCATTGCCGGCCGACGGCGTGCCATATTTCCAGCGGACATCATCTTTTAACCGCTCACCACCCCAATCACTGATGTTGAAGGGTGGATTTGCCAAAATAAAATCTGCTTTTAAATCTTTGTGTAAATCATTATGAAAAGTGTCTGCGTTGTTCGGTCCAAGATTACCCTCAATACCACGAATGGCAAGGTTCATTTTGCAAAGTCGCCATGTGGTAGGGTTTGACTCCTGCCCATAAATAGCCAAGTCATGAGTTTGACCACCATGTGCTTCCACGAATTTCTCGCTCTGCACAAACATACCACCGGAACCGCAACAAGGATCGTAAACACGCCCCTTGTATGGCTCAATCATTTCAACAAGAAGTTTGACAACAGACTGGGGAGTAAAAAATTCTCCACCGCCTTTGCCTTCAGCTCCAGCGAATCGTCCAAGAAAGTATTCATAAACACGACCAAGTACATCTTTGCTTCGGCTAGCTCTGTCACCAAGACCGATGGAACTCATAAGATCAATTAATTCGCCGAGTCTAACTTTATCAAGATCGGGGCGAGCATAGTTTTTTGCCAAAACACCTTTGAGACTTGGATTGTCTTTTTCAATAGCAATCATGGCATCGTCAAGCATTTTTCCGATTTCCGGTTTTTTAGCGTTAGCTTTCAAATATTCCCAGCGAGCTTCCTGTGGCACCCAAAAAACACCTTCAGCAAGGTAAGCATCCTTGTCTTCCTCTTGGCCGGAATAATAATCTTTGTCGCTTTTGATTTCATTAAAAACTTCCTCAAAAGAGTCGGAAATATACTTGAGGAAAATCAAACCAAGAACCACATGCTTATATTCAGCCGGATCCATGTTATTCCTCA
>CAZTME010000096.1:0-3505 GCA_964614795.1 uncultured Pseudomonadales bacterium
TACAAAACCTAAAGGTACAAGTATGTAGGAAAAAATTAAAACAATCACAACTGCTCCAACCACTTGCCACTGAGCCTTTTTCGAACTTAAAGTTGTGCTTAATTTATCCTGATACCAAGTGGTAATTGGACTCATGCTAATCACGCCATTATCAAAAGCTTTGCGCACGGCGGATCGTATAGATAATTCATAAGTCAAGTATTTTTTGCACCACTGACTAAATGAATTAGCTAAAGCTCTTCGCCAACGCAACAAAAAGAGAAAAGATAAGAAACCCAATAATAATATGACAGGCTGAAGTGGATTGCCTCTTGTTCCAACAAATAATAATCCCAATGCGCCGGCAAAAATCATTAGACCCAATAAAAACCTCACTCTTTTGGGTAATTGCAAATCAAGTAAAGAGATCATCAGTGGCAAAGTGATAAATAAAGCAATTAAGGCAGAAGCCAACAAAGTTGAAGAAACAATAATGGGAATTGGCTTGATAAATTCACCAATAATGCCTGTTGCCAACAATAAAGGCAAAAAAGCCCACACCGTGGTTAAAGTTGTTGTCCAAATGGGAATGGAAAAATCACGATAAACCAACAAACCAGTTTGAAGCGGTGTAAACTTTCCACTTTTATGATACTCGGTTAAAGAAGTAATAATGACAATGGCGTTATCCACCAACAAACCCAAAGCGATCAAGAGTGAAAATAAAGAAAGAAAATTAAGTGATTGGCCGGTTGAGTTCATCACAATAAATGCGGAAAGAAAAGCCAGCGGAATAGCAAAAGAAGTTAAGACAGCTTGACGAAGCCCTAAAAAGACAAATAAAGTTATGAAAACCAATAAAATTGTTGTGGCAAAATTTGCCAAAAGGTCATCGAATTGAGTGGTAATGTCTTGAGCGGTGTTGGTTAAAGTGATGAGTTCTACCGATTCTTGGTAGGGTGTTAGAAATTTTTCCGCTTGGGTTTGCGCCGCGCTTTGCGCGGCGCCAATATCGGCAACTCTGGTCTTAAACACACTAAAACTAATTGCCGGCTCCGGCTCACCTTCCCTCCTCATCACGAATGCTCTTTTTTGTGCTGGCGCACTCTGTCTTTGCACTTCCGCCACGTCACCCAAAGCGATGGTTTGACCTTGCACTTGAACTGGTAACTGGGCAATTTTTTCCACCGAATCAATTTGCGCGTCTATGGCTACACTAAAACTATTTGCGCTTCCCACCGTATTACCGGCCGGCCAAGCCTGCGTGGCTTGTTTGATTGCAGTTGATAAAGCAAACGGATCAAGTCCATATTCTGCAATTTTTTCCTGATCCAAACTGACTCTCACCTGAGTAAGTTCTTTTCCAGACAAAATCACCCGTTCCACACCCTGAGTTTCTTCCAAAACATCCTGAAGTTGCGAAGAAATTCGATCTAAGCTGGCCATATCACCGGACTTACTGGTTAATGCAAACTGCCAAATTGGCACATCTTCAAAATCAAGTGCTCGTACGCTGGGTGTGGTGGCATCATCTGGCAAATTAGTGACGTTATTAACCAGTCTTTGCACTTCATCTTGAGCTTCTTCTGGCGAAACATCGGAGAAAAATTGCAGGACAATTCTGGAAACACTTTCTTGAGAAGTGGAAGAAATCGTGTCTAATTTTTTCGCATTTTGCAACTCTTTTTCCAAAGGAATACTAATTAATCGTTCAATTTCGTCGGGGGCGGCACCGGGCAAAATTGTAGAAACACTGACGATGGGAATTTCCACTTCCGGATTAAGTCTTCGCGGTAGAGCAATTAAGCTACTAATACCAAATGCTAAAATGCCCACCACCACCAAAATGACAATGCGAATATTGGCAATATACTTAGCCACAAAACTTTTGGCTAAGTTAGGATCAAATTGAATAATATCGAGATAACTTTTATATTTGCGCATGAAATTTATCCCAGCTCAATAGGCAATGCGCCCGGTAAAGATTCTTCTTCCATCAAAATTGGTTCGACTTTATCACCGTCAATCACATTACGATCTAAAATAATCTTATCGCCGGCTTGCAAACCTTCTAGAACTTCAACAAATAAGCCTTGCACTAAACCCAATTTCACTTGTCTGGCTTTGGCAAAACCTTCTTCAAAAACAAAAACCGTCACTTGTTGTTCGGTTTCGTGAACCGCCTCAATGGGAATGCTCACCACACCGTTGTAAATATCAACTCCCACTGGCACGCTCAAGCGTAATTTCTGCTTCTCGCCCACTTTTTCCGCCCACTGAGGCGGTAAAGTATAAAGAATGGAATGCATCACTCCTTCGGTGGGGACTTGAGAAACATAATTTGGAAAAAGTTCGATTTTTTCTCCATTGCTTAAGGAAACTATACTGGGTTCGCTTAAAGCAATTTGGGTTGCCATACGTGAGGAAATTGGCACAATTATTTGCGTGGTGCCACTTTCGGCAAAAATTGTGAATAAAGGCGTGCCCGGATTCACCTGCTGACCAAGACGCACAAACACTCTTTCCACTTTGCCGGCAAATGGTGAGCTGGGATAATACACACTTTCGTTTACCTGCGCCAATTTTGTTTGCAGGGCGGTGACATCTTGTTGAATGCGCAACGACGCTTCTTGAATATCCAGTTGTTTAAGAGTTAATTCTCTGTACAGTCTGTTTAAGTCGGCCGGTGGTTTTTCACTATTAACTTGATACTCATTGTTTCGTAGGGCATTTTTTAGTTGATTTGTACTGGCTAAGTATTGAGATTTTCCCTGTTTAGCCGCCTTAATTTCTGCTTGAGTAGCTGAAGTACTATTGATTACTTCATCATAGGATTGAATGATTGATTCATTTAAGGAGATCAAATCTTTGGTTTCCGCTATAGATTTTTCCGTGATTTTTTTCAATTCTTCATAATTGGCTTCATCTTTACCGGAAATTTCCCTTTGCAAATTAATCGTGTCTAATTGAGTTTGGAAGGTGTTTTTGTTGAATTCTTGTTGTTTTTGAGCAATGGCTCGTTGCAAGGAAGCGGAATTGCCACCGGAATAATTGGTTGACAAGTTAACAAGCCTGTTGCCGGCTTTAATTTGTTGACCGGCTTCTACACCAATGCGATTAACAATACCGGATGCTTGAGCGGAAATGGTCACTACACCGGTTTTTATGCCGGTACCAACGACTTCAACTCTGGGAACAGCACCGGTGGTAAAAACTTTCACTTGCTTGGTTGACGTCACTTTTTCTTCGGTGGGCTCTGGCGAACGCAATTGATTGCCAACAAATATCAAAGCAAAAAGAATTGCCAAGAAAATTGCCAAAGTTAAAAAAGGTTTTTTTAACAACCATTTTTCTAGGGCGATCAACTTGGATTTGATTTTACTCAATGAAGAATTTTTTGCCTGAGAATTTGCTTTAAGTGAATGATTTTCGCCTGATTGATGATCTTCTTGATTTTCCGTCTTCTTTTCCGAGAAACTACTCGATTTATTTTTTGAAATATCAGCTTCTGCTTCTTGTTTTTCTG
>CAZTME010000097.1:0-3410 GCA_964614795.1 uncultured Pseudomonadales bacterium
AAAGTGAGCAGAGTATTGCTCAGTTGGAGCGGGAGAAGGAAGGGCGCGCAGCTTTGCTGCGCGCCACTCAAGAAGAACTTAATTTATCACAACAACCTTTTTATCAAGAAAAAAAACTTCGAGATGAACTTCTTCTGCAACTACCCGGTGAAGAAGTCATCATGCTTCCACCTATTTCCCCTATTCCTTATACTCCACCCTCACCTCCGCCAACTCCCACTCCTTGGCAAGCATGGCAAGAATTTTTCTTTGAAAGATAGTTATGTTTTTTTATATGATCAAGGACTCGATGGAAAATCTTGTCAGCTTCTTTTTTAAACAAAAAAAAGGCAAGCGTCGGCGAGCTTTTCGATCTTTGTTTTTTTTGGTTTTTATATTTCTATTTTTTCTGACTGTTTTAATTCGAGGCACTTCTGTTAATTGGTTTGAAATGATCGAACAAACGCAGGAGCCTTTTCGTCAACAGTATGGCATTTTTTACGATTTATTCTTTGATTGGCCAACCTTTATTGAAAAAACAACCAATCACCTTTTTTCTTTTTACATCGATGAAGATCTAAATTCAAATCCTGCTTCTTTTTCAGCAGAAGTTCTTCCGCAAGAACCAATTATTGCGACTGGCTCACCCATTTTAAATAATTCGGATGATTCTCCTTCTCAATCAAGCATTGATAATCTTGCCACTGAAGAATTTGCTTTAGTCACCAGAATTATTGACGGAGATACGCTAGAAATCACCGGTGGTCAAAAAGTGCGCTTGATTGGCATTGATACGCCAGAATCCGGTGATTGTTATTTTCAAGAAGCCAAAAATCGCTTGAGTGATTTAACCTTGAACAAAGAGGTGAAACTGGTTAAAGACGTTTCGCAAACAGATAGATATCAAAGATTGCTGAGATACATTTTTGTTGAAGATGTTTTCATCAATCAAGAATTAGTTGCACAAGGTTATGCCAATGCCAGCTCTTACCCACCGGACATTAAACATCAAGATCTGTTCAAAGAAGCGCAACAAACCGCCAGAGAAAATCAACTGGGCCTGTGGGGCGGATGTGAGTAGTAAATTATTTTAATTAATGTAGATAATGGCAAAAATACCCAAACCCGTATGATGCTAAATTTTGAACAAATCCTGATTCATATAAAGTGAGCATCTAAATTATGAAAGCCGGTTAAACAGATAACCCATAAAGACGATTCCAACAATCGTTATACCAAAAAAAGCAAACAACAACTGCCACCGCATGACCTTTTTGAGCATCAACGCCTCGGGCAGTGATAGTGCGACGGTAGCAGTCATAAACGCTAACGCCGTTCCTAAAGGTATTCCTTTACCAATCAATGCCTGTACGATTGAAATGATCGTGACAGAATTGGCATAAAGTGGCACTCCGATCAGCGTTGCGAATGGAACCACCCACCATGCATCAATAGCTAGAGAATGCGTTAGCAATGACTCAGGCACATAGCCGTGAATCAGCGCACCAATGCCAACTCCCAATAACACGTAGGGATAAATCTTCTTTGTAATTTCCAGGGCTTCTTTTGACCAACGTTTAAGCAAAATGTGCCATGTAACTTTTTTTTGATCAAATGATGCTTCAAACGTTTTTCTCGAAGTAAACTGCAGAAATTCCGGTTGAATATACTTCTCCATCTGCAGTCGACCAATAACCATACCACCGATCATGCTGATTGCAATGCCGGCAACGTTGTACAACAAGGTTATTTTCCAGCCAAAGACTGCGGGGAACAATAAGAGAGATGACTCGTTTACTAATGGTGAACTAATTAAGAAGGTAAAAGTGACACCGATTGGTATGCCTGCCGACAAAAAACCAATAAACAGTGGTATAGAGGAGCACGAGCAAAAGGGAGTGATAGCACCAAGCAACGCTGCTAATAAATAATCAAAACCGTACCACCGCCGAGCAGTTAAAAGCGAACGCACCTTCTCCATCGGAAAGTAGTATCGGGAGATCGCCATGAAATAATTGATCACCACAAGTAAAATACTGATTTTAATCACGTCGTAAATGAAAAAGTTGACAGCCTGACCTAAATAACTATCGAGTGGCAAACCTAAGAAAGACTGAGTGACAAATATAGAAAACTGAGAGATCGGAGAAAAAATATCCATGTTTAGCAGGTGCCTCCACAGGTGCATGTTACAAATTACCGATCGCTGCAAATTCCAGAGGAAAGTATCGTCTCAAGCTGCTTGCTATCTGGTACCCTACCTACTAATACTGGCTTGCCATCAATGGCTAAAACCGGACTACTCATTACGCCCATTTGGATAATTTTTGAGATGTCAGTGCTGTACTCAACTTTGACATCCAGCTTGAGCTGCGCAACTGTTTCTTTAGTCAATACAAATAATTTTTTACAGGCAGGACAGCCTGATCCTAACACTTGAATGGTCATACCAATTCCTTTTTGAGTAAAAAAATACTAGTTGTAATGCGCATACCTTTTTTTGTTAACGAATAAAAAACTTTGCGACCCTTTTTGCGATCCCGAACAAGCTGGGCATCTTTTAGGTCAGCTAAATGATGAGAAACCAAACTCTGTGACATCTCAAAATGATCAAGTATTTCGCAGACACAATGTTCTCCTTGCTGAAGTAAACAAAGTAACCGCAAGCGATTTTCATCACCAACAAGTTTGAGAAGTGTTGCTAACGAATCTGTTTGTGAAAATTCGAGAGTGCTTGAATCACAGCATTTATATGAACTCATGTTCATATATTATGAACTTCGTCCGAAAACAGTCAATAACGAACTAACAAGAGAACATCCGAACTAGGAACCAATAATAAAATTGAGAATCAGTTAAATACTGATAGTTTGATCCAAACCAACAATTGTTGGGAATGCTGGAGGATATCCGAACCAATTTTTTGCAATGTCGCTCTGTTTTTGTCCTGGCAAACAAACGAGAATTCAAAACAATGAGGAATTGTTCCACAATGAGTTCCACCAATACAGCAAAAGATACAATGTTCCACTGCAAACAATCCAAATTGATAAAATATTGTACATTGGCAACTTGAACATGAGTTTATTCAGTGGAAGAATGATTAGTGGCGGTATGACAAAATAAAGTACATACCAAACAATAGAGCTAACGAATTCAGTTTCAATATACAACTCAGTGAAATCGCCAATAAATCCTGTTAAGAAAAAAGTACCAAACGATGCAATGAAGAACAAAGATACTCTTTTAAAAACTGATATCAGCCACCTCGTCATACGAACATGATACTGAAAGTAACAGGGCTCGACAATGAGAAAAGTGGGTGTTGATTAATACCAACCAAATCTTTGTGAAACATCCTGTTTTGAAACAATTGGAGACCGTTCCAATACGGGCGCGTTTTTCTCCCAGTTGAGATTGTAGCATGAAGA
>CAZTME010000098.1:0-3367 GCA_964614795.1 uncultured Pseudomonadales bacterium
AGCGTTGGGTCATAGTAAATCCATCTAAAATCAAATGGACGATAAAGTATCTTTCTCAAGTATTTTTCTGAGTAGTGTTTTTCTTTCATGCGCTCAGTTATTTTGTAGCTTGATGAGTCTTTAATTCTAAATTCATCAACAAAATCTGAACCATAATTCCCAGAGAGGAGTTGCTCCATGCGCTTGGATAATATTTCTTTATCCATATCAACAAAAAGCATGTCTCTATCAGTTTTTATTCCAGAATTGTATTCATAAAACAACTCATCGAGTTTGAATCCTTTTTCATACTCATTGTTGTTTGCAAAATCCTTTGGAACAAAAAAGTAATATGGATCAGAATATGTGAGTTTTTTCCATTTAATGGTGTTAATCTCATTATCATTGAGCACAGACAATTTGCTCTTTTTGTCACCAAAAATATCTGCATGGTAAACAATGCCGAGAGTTTTTTTTGATTCACTTTTCTTTACAAAAATATTAATTGATACTCCCTGCTGAATAGAAAAGACGTTTTGGTCTTTACCACCATTCATGGCGGTTTCCTTTTTCTTTGTACTCCCATGAAGGTCTAATATAAAAATACGATCAAAAGTTTCTAATAAATGTTTCCTCATTTGACGATGTGTCACACCATCAATGAAAGAGTTATTGGTAATATAAGCAACTATTCCAATTTCATTTTTCTCAATAAAATGTTCTGCGTAACGTATAAATTTAATATAGTCGTCGTCCAAGTTGATCTTTTTTTCATTGAGATTCCTTTTGTAGTCTTCAATTAAACCTTGTATCCATTCGCCTTTATTGTTTGAGCTAACATTGTAAGGAGGATTACCAATCACAACCATGATTGGCTTGTTATTCTTTATTTCCTGAGCTTCTTTAGATTCTTGAGCGATACTGTCAGCAAGACCAAAAGAAGTAAATAGTCCTTCTTGTTCACTGGCTTTCTCTAGTGAATTGGTTAAATAAATCCCAAGACGACGATTGAAATATTTAAAACCAGTCTCTTTAAAAGCCATTCCCAACTTTAGGTGAGCGATTGTATATGGCGCCATCATTAGCTCAAAACCATGTATTCTCGGTAATAGATCGTTGTGGACGTATTTGGGCCATCTGCCTTCCTGACCTTTAAAGGTTCTATAAATTTCTCTTATAACTCCACTAATAAATGTGCCAGTTCCAACGGCTGGATCAAGTATTTGGACTCGATGTGTTTTGCCATCTTTAAGTTTTGTGGTGTCGGATAATCCACCCTTTAGTCCAAACTCTTTCTTCAAAAGAAAATCCACTGATCTAGTCATGAACCTGACTACTGGGGTTGGAGTGTAGTAGGCGCCCATGCTTTTTCTTAATTCTGGGTCGTACTCTTTTAGGAAATCCTCATAAAAATGAATAACTGGATCATGAGTTGTGTTTGATTTAGAGCTCTTATTATAAAAATCACTCATTAGTTTTTCGACATTGCTGTGAGAAAAAACTTGGCATAGTTCATCGACGATAAACTCTAAACGGGGGTCAAAATCTGGCCCGACGATATGATCGAAGAAGTGTCTCAAAAACGGATTCGAGTTCGGAATAAGGTCTCGCGCCTCTTGGCGTGAAAAACTATCTTGAGATTCATCATAAAATCTTGCCACAAATAAGCCATAGACAATTGTTTGCGCGTACATGTCTGCAAATTGACTAAGGCTTAGATCATGAACAAGTAATTTTTTGATTGTTTTATATACTTTGATTGTTTCATTTGTGTTAGTAGACTCATCTTTGAGAAATTCGCGAATATTGTCTCGAATACGTTGAGCTTTTCCTCCCATGATTTTAGCCAAGTGTTCCCCTGATTTAATTGGTTCTTTATGTGACTCAGTAAAATCAATAAGACGTCGAACAAGTTGTTCGTACTTTTCTTCATGAAATTTTAATACTCTAAGTTTTTTATCATGATCAGCAATTTTAATTGGTTCTCCATATGAGATGCCGTTTCTATAAAAGCGAAATTCAAGGTAATCTGTTAGCACCAGATTTGCATAACCAAAATAGCGCGCCATTTGTTCTGATTTCTCTATTTTGTCAAGTGAGACTCCCACATCTTTTGTTTCAATGTATAGAATCGGAATTTGGTTCTTAATAATTGCAAAATCAGGTTTGTTGCCATCAGTGGATTTAGCATCATGATCAATTGTCGTGACGCCTAATTTTTCAAAGATTTGCTTGATAAATTCTTCAAACTCAGTTCTGTAGGAATACTCTGTAGACGTGTCGCGCGAGTATTTTTGAGAAATACCATGAAGATAATTGGCAACAGTAGCTTTCATGAGTTTTTCCTTTCTTCAATAAATTTCTCTAAATCTTCCTTACTTACTCGATATTGTTTTTCAAATTTGTAAGCCGGTATTTTTTCCGATTTAACCCAACGAAAAACAGTCATGTAAGAGACTTTAAGAAGCTTGGCAACTTCGCGTAAGGTATAGAATTCATCGTTCATAATATTAACAATAGTTTACATTGATTAACAAATATTGTGAATAGTCAGCTAGTTTAATTGTCTGGAATTCCTCTGTTAGGGCAATAATTTTATCAATTTTGAAATGCAATTTTGGCTCAACAAGTGACTTAAACTCTTGTCGATAACGGAACCAACTGCCATTATTCTTTGGGTCAATTAGCAGACGTGCTACTTGTTCACCTTTTTCCTTAATCACCTCTTTATAGGCTGAAAAGGCAAATAAGAGCCGTGGTTTTGCTAAGGGGTTTAATTGGATGAGTTCACTAAGGTAGTCTGTAAAAGTACTCTGTTCTCGTGTGTTTGTAAGCAAAATTGCTTCGCGCATTTTTTTTAAATGATGTAAGCACACCTTTTGAGCGATATCGTGGGAGAAAAGCAATTTAAATATTGGTTCTAGAGGTGCACCTATGTCAGCGAGTAGCTTCTTAATGGCCCTTGTATTTGAAAAACGTAATTCAAGGCGTAATACCTCGAAAGGTTTATCTTTACGTAATCGGCGCAATGGCTTGAGCAAAGGTAGCTGCCCATTTTGATTAGTCTCCAAAGAACGTTTATAACTAATATTTGCTTTTTCTAGGTCTTTTACCTTGTCATAAATGGTGAATTCAAATGAGTTGGTTCTAAATTTCCAGCCATGTCCATGATTTCTAAAATCAGCTTGGTTTACGTCATAAACTCTACTAATATTGGCTCGATTCATTTCTTCCATATAGGTGTAGGGCAGTGAATAGTCCGTGAGAACGTAATTTTTGCCATAGTGGATAGTGAGAACTTTGGCATTTGCCATTGCATTTGGAGAAACTAGTACTCCCATTGTTCTCAATACTCGCTCAAGTTTAATTATCAATATAGGAAAATCTG
>CAZTME010000099.1:0-3248 GCA_964614795.1 uncultured Pseudomonadales bacterium
CTCTTTCCTTTAACAAAATCTTCTCTGAGTTTTTGAATTACCATTAACTCTAGTTTTTTTCTATGGAGGAAATTTAACATCAATAATAATATGTATGTTATATCTTCTGAACTCTCAACAACATCAGTAGTTAAATTTGATAAATCCTCTTCATTAAAATCTAAAGAATCTAAAGACAAATCAACTTCTTCACCTTGTAAGCCAACCGAAATTTCTTTAAGATCTTTAAGTTTCAAACCCCATCTTTCTTGAATATGATTCTCTATAGATAGTATTAATTTATTAATCTGGTGAACTAATTCTAAACACGATGAATAATACTCTCTTGTTTCCCATGGAGTTAATTCTCTTCCTGGTGTTTTTTGTTCTATAATATTCTTCATCAATAATATTATAGGTCTTTTTTATTTTTATGCAATCGGAATTTTCAAGATTGAATATAAGGCTTATAAAATATTTATTTTGTTGTATAATAACGGCATGATGAGAGAAAGTGAGCTGTACCAAAAAGCAGTGGAAATTATCTAAGGCGATAAACAATTAGCTATCAATTTGGCAAAAAGATTGTTTAGTGGTGAAAAGTTAGAAGATCATCAATTTTTTCTTTCATGGTGCGCATATCTTTGGTTTGTGCAAATTCATGGTAAATCAAGTGATGAGGAAATTGCTACACTTCAATTTGACAATGAGATTCTAGGCAAGACATTTTCTCACCTTATCATTGTTGCTCCTCCCGGAATCATGGGTGCTTATAAAAAGTTTTTTCGATCATTTAATGTCGTCTTCATTCAAGATGACGAACAATTTCCTCAAACACTTCATCAAGAAATTAAGAAAATTTCAGGTGATACCTTAGTATTGTTTTCCAACAGAAAAACACAAGAGAAGTGGTCCAGCATTTTAGCCAATAAAGGTGGCGCGCATCATGTTGTCACTTTATCTTCACCAGCCAATTTACAAGCCCATGTTAATTTTTCTCAATCAAAGCAACAAGTAAGTTTGCTGATGGGTGAACGCTTCTAATAAATTGAGTTTTTAATACTTTCAAACCTAGAAAAAGATTGAAAGATTAAGAGTTTATATCAATTGAAATTAGCAAGATCAACACAAAACAAAATAATAATTTTTTTAGACTCTAATTATAGTTTTTTAAGAAAGTTCAATCTGAGATTTTGTTTTTTGAAAGCTTTATTAAATTAAAACAAAAATAACAATTAGTTATTGATCGCCCAGTCTAGCTTAAGGCTAATTAAAACTGATATTTGGTTTTGAACTTGCTATAAAAAAAATATTTTGAGTTTTTTTAAGAATTTTTTGCTGATGGTTTACGCCCCTCCGGCTTCAGTCAACGGTCCTGAATATGGGAAAATAGTTGCTAAAAATCGAGCGATGTTTGCTTGCAGAAGTACTAATTGTTCTGGAATACCTTCTCTCTTCTCTTCAGTTTGTGAATCTAATCCGCTTGAAGTTTTCCCTGAGGTGATTTGGCAAAGTGTTTGTAGTTTTGTCAACAATGATCGAAATTGTTCAAGTATCCCCGTTGCAGATCTAACCTGCTCTATCTGCTCAGCATTTTCTTCAACCTGCGCCAAAATAATTAGTTGCTGAATGCGATTAATTATAGCTTGAGCTAATAACAATTTTGAGTCATCATTTTTCAAATCGATAGCAGCTTGAATTAAGGCTACTAAATTTTCGATTTCCCATGCTAACTTTTTCGTGGTGGAAACATCCGCCAGCATGAGTAAAGATATTGCCACCAACCATGCCGAAGATTGTTTTTCGTAATCTTTTTCGACCTTTAATTGATCAAGTCTACCCGAACCGGCCAGCTCTGCAGTGTGATGTTTGTCAATAACACCGGCCACTAATTCTATAACTTCTTGGTCAACTCCTTTATAGACAAGATAGTTTTTCACTACCCAACTACTAAACAACGCATGAAATTGAAATTTGTCATTATCAATAAAATATAAGTTACCAATGTCGTGAACCAAAGTCATGAACATGGTTAAAAAAACCAGAGGCGAGATGTTTTCATTTTTAATTTCTTGAAGTGAGAAATCAAGTTTTTCTAGATTAATTTGTCCAAACAAATTCTGCCTGAGCAGATTGCGAAAAACCTTAATTGAGTGATCCCAAGGTCTTTTATTGGAACCATCTCTTTGTTGATTTAATTTGCTGAAAGCCAAATATACTCTATTGCCGGTCAATTTATCGTTAATTGCGTCGGTAATGAATGATAGATCTTGCTCATGAATTGGATTGACTAAGGGTTTTTCACCGGCTTGAGTTTGAACCAAACTCATTACCTCTTCATATTTTTCAAGCAAAACTTTCCAAATAACATCACAAAACTGATAAAAAGCCTTTTGATCTTGTTCTTTGAAACCAAGATCTGTCAGTTTGAGCTGCCCCTCTATATCCTGAGTAGTGGTGACAACTGGTTGGGGATATCCCATGCGATCGGTAAAATTTCTGTTTGGTTTATGCGCCAAGACTTCTGTATAAGGTTTATGAGGTTTGATTTTTTGTGATTTATTTGCAACTGCTGTTTCTGGCAAAGCTGAAGATTGATCACTTAAAATGTTTTGACGGTCTTCTCTAACATCAACAACTCGAACTTGCCAATTTGTTTTCCACCGATCTAAATGAGCTTGAAGTAAGTGAATAATTGCCGGACTTAATTCTGGGGATAAATATCTTTGTTCTAGTTTAACTTTTTGATCTGCGCTCTGTTTTAAACCGGAAATTGTCGGACCGACATTAAATTTTCGAAGATTGTCAAGTGTTTCGGCTGATTTAATAGACGACATAATAAAAAAAGCACCTGTTTGGCTTTCGCTCAACTTGGTGTCCTCTGCATCCCCCAATGCAGATTCGTTACTTGGGAGCGAAAGCACGAAGTGCTTTCGCGTCTTTGTTATAGGACGTATTATACAAAAACTCAAAATATGCGTCAAGCATTAAAAATAGACTTATTGCGCAATAGAAAACTGAGATAATTCAATAGAGAGTTTGGAGAATTGCCAAGGCGCTTGTGACTGATAATAGCTAAATGACTTGAAGAAATCAACACCACACAAAATATGCAATTAGATTGAGTTTTTGTTGTGCGACAAGTCCAATATATTTGTCGCCTGACAATAGGGAGGATTACTGTACAAATCAAGGGTTTATTGATTGATAAATATTCAGTTTAAGTAACCAAAATGGTTGCTATTTGTAGTTATTTCCGTCGATTCCAC
>CAZTME010000100.1:0-3239 GCA_964614795.1 uncultured Pseudomonadales bacterium
TGAGGAATAACATGGATCCGGCTGAATATAAGCATGTGGTTCTTGGTTTGATTTTTCTCAAATATATTTCCGACTCTTTTGAGGAAGTTTTCAATGAAATCAAAAGCGATAAAGACTACTATGCTGGTCAAGAGGAAGACAAGGATGCTTATCTTGCCGAGAGTGTGTTTTGGGTGCCACAGGAAGCTCGTTGGGAATACTTGAAAGCCAACGCTAAAAAACCGGAAATTGGAAAGATGCTTGACGATGCCATGATTGCGATTGAAAAAGACAATCCAAGCCTCAAGGGTGTTTTGGCAAAAAATTATGCTCGCCCCGATCTTGATAAAGTTAGGCTTGGCGAATTGATTGATCTTATGAGCTCCATCGGTCTTGGCGATAAAGCCAGCCGAAGCAAAGATGTACTTGGTCGTGTTTATGAATATTTTCTTGGACGATTCGCTGGAGCTGAAGGCAAAGGCGGTGGAGAGTTTTTCACTCCCCAGTCTGTTGTCAAACTTCTCGTTGAAATGATTGAGCCGTTCAAAGGCCGTGTTTACGATCCTTGTTGCGGTTCAGGCGGTATGTTCGTGCAAAGTGAGAAATTCGTGGAAGCACATGGCGGTCAAGCTCATGACTTGGCTATTTACGGGCAGGAATCAAATCCTACCACATGGCGACTTTGCAAAATGAACCTTGCCATTCGTGGCATTGAGGGCAATCTTGGACAGCATAATGCCGACACTTTTCATAATGATTTACACAAAGATTTAAAAGCAGATTTTATTTTAGCAAATCCGCCTTTCAATATCAGTGATTGGGGCGGTGAACGCTTAAAAGACGATGTCCGATGGAAATACGGCGTGCCATCTGTGAATAATGCAAACTATGCATGGATTCAACACATGATCCATCATCTCGCTCCTACCGGTATTGCTGGCTTCGTTTTGGCCAACGGCTCATTGTCCTCAAATAGTTCAGGAGAGGGTGAGATAAGAAAAAATTTAATTCAAAATGGCTTAGTCGATTGTATCGTTGCCCTCCCAAGCCAGCTATTCTACACCGCGCAGATTCCGGCTTGTTTGTGGTTTGTGTCTCGTGATCGCTACGATCATAAATTTCGCAATCGCCATGACGAGATTCTTTTCATTGACGCTCGCAAAATGGGAACGATGGTTACCCGCAAAAATCGTGAATTAACCGATGAGGATTTAAATAAAATTACCGGTGTATACCACGCTTGGCGAACCATTAATGGCAAATACGAGGATATGAAAGGATTCTGTAAGGCAGCTAAAATTGAGGAGGTGGAAAAAAGTGGATTTGTATTAACTCCTGGACGATATGTCGGATCGGATTTTGTTGAAGAAGATGATGGAATGTTTGAAGATAAAATGGCAAAAATTACGAGCGAATTATCTGACCAATTCAAACAATCAAAAGAGCTTGAGGATCGTGTAAGGAAAAATTTAAAGAGCGTTGGCTTTGAAATAAAATAACTATGAAATTTTTGGAGAGCTTAAAAATAGATACATGGTGGAAAGTTGTGCTACTGCTAGGGGTAGGTGCTATTTTTATGTCGCTTACCATCAAAGCTGAATTTATACAAAATAAACATTTATTTGGGATCGGAATTGGAATGTTGCTTATTAGTATTTCGTATTGGATCGCAGAAAAAAAATTTTCAACGATCAAACCACCAAATGTTTATACAGGACCGACAGCATTGATTTCTTGGAAAGAAATTCATCATAATCCGATCACTGGCATCTTACTTGTGCTTGGTTTTGTTTTTATCTGTTTGTTCGGATTTCTAATTGTAAAAAATCTAATTTAATTATGAAAACGGAAATCGCCAAAAAAATTGCCGACACCCACCAAAGCCAAAATTTAAATGATTGGCGTATTGATGAAATTAAAAATTTTTCTATTCAAATTGTTGACGGTGATCGTGGGACTAATTACCCTAAAAATCACGAACTTAATCCAACTGGATTTTGCGTCTTTTTGAATAACAAAAATATAAAAAATGATAAATTTGATTTTTCTGAATCAGATTTTATAACAGAGGAAAAAGATAAGGTGCTAAGAAAAGGAAAATTATTACCAAACGACATTATTCTTACAACAAGAGGGTCGGTTGGTAATGTAGCATTTTATTCTGGCAAGCCATACCAGAATGTTCGAATTAATTCAGGAATGGTAATAATTAGAAACTATCAAGATGATTTTGAACCGGCTTTTTTGTATGGTTTATTGAAAAGTCTTTTTCTAAAAAATCAGTATAGAGAATATTCGACTGGATCAGCACAACCACAACTTCCAATAAGAGATTTACAAAGGATTAAACTTATTAAACCACCAATAGACGAACAAAAAGTTATTGGAGAAATTATTTCATCCATAGATGAGAAAATAGATTTAAATAACGAAATTATAAAAAATCTTTCAAGTCTCGGCCACACTCTTTTAAGAGAATGGTTTATCGAAAAAAATAATCCCATGATCAGCCGCGAGCAAGAATGGATTACTATAAAATTAGGAGATCTCATAACTCGAAATAACAAAAAAATTAAAAATAAAATCGACTGGGATAATAAACAGGTTATAGACTTGTCAGTTATGCCAAACTTTAGTTTGGTATTAGATAAATATAGCCCAGGAAAAAATTTTACAACCAATATTTTTGAATTAAATGAGTATGACATAGTCTTTGGTTCAATTCGACCATATTTTGGCAAGGCTGGTTTTTCCCCAATAAACGGCGTAATTACAGGAACGGTTTTTTCCTTTTTACCTAAAGATAAAAATTATTATTCTCTTATATTATTTTTAATAACCAGCAGAGTATTTATTGATTTCACAGTTCAACACTCAAGAGGTACAAAAATGCCTATCATAGGATGGGATGATTTTTGTGATTTTGAATTAGAAATACCAAACGGAAGTGATGCTGTAAAAAAATTTAACGATTTAATGTTCCCGGTTATAGAAAGCATTAATCAAAAGATAAAAGAAATTATTCAATTACAGTCTGCTCTTGATTCATTACTCCCTAGGCTAATAAGCAGACATGTAAAAAATTAATATGTCCGAATACAAACTTACAACCGAACTTCTCAAGTTAAGCCAATCTCAAAAATGGGATGAGGCTAAATTGGAATGGGAATTGATCGATATTGAAAGAGTTGAAGAGCCGGAAGAGTGTTTGTGTGGGCATTACCCTATATTGGAAATTTGTTTGATCAAAAATAATAAAA
>CAZTME010000101.1:0-3210 GCA_964614795.1 uncultured Pseudomonadales bacterium
GGCTTTAATTCAAGCAGTGCTCAAACAAGCGTTTTCCCTGTCATTTATCAGCAAAATTCCCACTTTAGCCACACAATTCAGTACTCTGGCGCAAACCGACTTTCCACTTTCGGCTATCACCGATTTTTTACCCAAAATTCAAGCTATTCAAGACTATAAAATTCAGAGTGTCACTTTAACAACCGAAAATGTTTTGCAAAATGGCAGAAGTGGTAATCGCCAATACATTCTTCGACCTCTAACCGGTGAAGGCGATTGGTCCGGCATTCAAGCCCACATCAATCAAGAAATCGCCAAAGCCACCACTTCAGCTCAACTAGATTCGCAAGATGCTACTTCTTCCGCTCAAATGGATAAAAATAAGACAGTGGATTAAAAAAATAATCAAGCGATAATGCAAATTCATCTTAGACTTATCATACAATAAGAGCTTAAATTTGGAGAAAATGTTCATAATAAATAGGAAAAGCGGATCTGAAACACCCATATAGACTTGTCAAACAATAAGAAAGTAAATTAAATGATATAGATTTTGGAATATTTTCAAGGCTTTCTCTAATTAAAGTAGCTTAAAACTACTTGAAGGAGCAAGCAACGGAAAAAAATGAACAAAAAGATGAGCAAATGAGTAGTGTTTTTATTGTGCAACAAGTCTAAGAGAAAAAAAATATTGGTGACTAATTAGGTCTATAACACAATATCTTTTTCAGCTTGAATCAAATTATTTTTCCTGTAAACTTATATTTAGAAATTATTTTGCATGTTGCAGGAAGTGCCTCTTCTGCAAAAAAAAGGAGAAACATGAAAAAAACATTGTTGGTCGGCGCTCTAGTATTGAGCGTATTGGTTTTAGCAGGATGCACAGTACAAAATCCTCCCGATTCTTCAGAGACTCAAGAAAATGAAGAAATATCTCTGGAAGGAAAACTTAGTCCGGAAGCATCTGAACTCCTTCAATTCGGTGCTTTCACCATTCCGGAAACAACAACCGTAGTTCAGTGGATGGGCACTCCCACCGTAGAATGGACAGAAGGAGAAATGAGAGGTACTGCAACACTTTTGTCGGAATACACAACCAAAATGTATAATGGCGTTTACGCTTCTTTTGTTGCCGTTAATAGTGGAGGTAGCGGAGAAAAATTTTATCTAGCTACTTTTGTTCCCGGAGAAGCGGTGATTGAGAACAAATCTTCAGTATTTCTTGGAGATAGAATTCAACCGGTCAGTTTAACCGCAGTCGAACAATCATTGGCTGTAGAATTTCTCACTCATTCAGAAGATCAAGCAATGGTTGAAGCACCAAATACTCCGGTTTCTATGAGTTTTTCCGTGCGTGCCTCGGATGGCAATTTGGTTGAAGATAAGCCGGAGTTATAAATTGTAGAAATTAGGTTGAGATCTAAAGGAGATTTATGAAAAAATTCACAACAATTTTTATCGCTTTATTTTTGATGATTATTTCAACCGGCTGTAGTGTGCAAAATCCCTTCATGAACCAATCAACAGAAAACGAAGCGGCGGATTCTCAAGAAGTGATAAATACCGCCCCACCCGAAGATGAGTCTGCCTTGGATTTTTCGCAGATGAATGAAGTATCAATGATTGCCAATCCCGCATCTGAAAATTGTGTGGGTCAAGGCGGAACATTGGAAATTCGCCAAACCGCCGAAGGTGAGTATGGTGTGTGTATTTTCTCAGAAAACAAACATTGTGAGGAATGGGCACTCCTCATGAACGAATGTCCTGTTGGCGGTGTGGATGTCACTGACCTAGACCCGAAATCTACAACTTATGAGTGCGTAATTAAGGGTGGCAAGAGAAGTACTTCACCAACCGGCGAAGTGAGTTGCACACTGCCCTCACCCAGCCCCGCTCAATAATTGACAGTTTAGCAAATAAGAACGTGAATTAAACTTCCTACGAGCTTAAGATCTGGGTTTTAGTTTGTTACAAGCAGAGCTTGCGTTTCTGAGTAGTTGTTTCCCCATACCCAAGCGACCCGAGGATCGGGAAAGTGAATTTTCAAGAAGTTCGCAACTTAACTTAACAAAGCTCAGTAGTTGATTAGATCTCGTATTCAGACTTAAAAAATCGAAATTTCTCATATTAAGATAATTGTTGAGCCAAGTAAAATATCAAGTTGGTTTATTCATTAAATATCATTGATAAATCAAACAAATTAATACTATTTAGCACTTTTTAAGCGCTAAACTACGTGTTTGATGAAAAAAATGGCGTAAAAAATACAGTTTTACTGCACAAAACCTCTACAACTGATTTCAGCTTTTCCGGATTGAAGAGCCTTCTCTAGAATCTTCTTAGGTGGATTTTTTCTTCCTGCCGGCTTTTTTAGTGGATTTTTCCGATGATTTCGTTACCACGTCTGCCGATTGAGTGTCATTATTGGAGTTTTTTGCTGAAGTGATTTTTTCTTTACCAGCAGATTTACCCGTAGCATCTTCAGATGCGAAATTTGCCAACTCGGATTGATTATCAGCTGATTTTTCAGAAGGAGTGAATTTTTCCAACTCATTCTGCTCACCATTCTCAGATTTATCATTCATTTTTGCTTCTTCTGCAGAAATGTTTTCTTCTGCGCAACCGCACTGACATTGTGTTTTAATTGACTCAGCTTCAGCCTTTACCATCGCCGAGCGATTAAATAACCAATACAAAGCTGAACCCATACCCATGACCCAGATGATCATGATCATTATCCAACCCACAAACGGTAGATTAGTTAAAATTGCCAGTCCAAAAGCACCAATTAGCAAATGCATATACTCGTTTTTCATGATCTCAAGTTTATTCTGCCAATTTTTGGACACGAAAGACCCAACTGCCTGCGCTACCGCCCACGGTGCCATTATCATGTTAATAATCCATAACAGCAACACAATCACACCCAGTGGAATGCCAATCACGGTAATCATCAATAAAATACTGGCCACGATTCCAGAAGATATCCACAAAATTCCCACCATCGCCGTTTGTGAAGTTTTTGTTTGAAGAGTTCTCACCATCCCACGTTGATAATTGGGCAACAACCATAAAATCACGGCCCCACCAATAAAAGTCACTAAAACGCCACCAAAAAAACTTGAAGCTCTGGAGCGAAATTCTTTCCACTCAATTCTTGATTTTTCCGAAAGATCGGTGGTGGAATTAATAGCGTGAGGATCTGATTCGACGGAGCTAACTTGACTAACT
>CAZTME010000102.1:0-3168 GCA_964614795.1 uncultured Pseudomonadales bacterium
CAACAATACTGGGGTTCAAAGTTGGATCAATATTGCCGGCTTTTCTTTTCAGCCGGCTGAGGCTGCAAAGCTCACAACGATTATATTTATTGCCGCGTATCTGTCTAATTTAGGAAAAAAGATCGAAGATTTTTCCCATGGTTTTTTGCATGCGCTCGGTTTGGGTATGGTTCCACTTGTCCTGGTTGTCTTGCAACCTGATATTGGTACTGCCTTTGTGATGTTTAGTGTATTGTTTATTATGCTATTTTTGGCTTCTGCCAAACTCAGTCACCTGGGTTTACTTGCTTCGCTGGCAATTGTTGGCTTTGTCATTATGATCTTGGCTGCGCCATATCGTGCCGAGCGTTTGATGACATTTTTACATCCAGAACTTGATCCACAGGGTCAGGGTTATCACATCAATCAGGCTTTTTTGGCGATTGGCTCGGGTGGTTGGCTTGGTCTTGGACTTGGTCATTCTAGACAGAAATTTCAATATTTGCCTGAGGTTCATGCAGACAGTATTTTTGCTATTGGTTCAGAAGAGTTGGGTTTTATTGTAATTAGCGCCTTTATTATTCTCCTTCTCTTGATTTGTTTGCGCGGGTTTATTATCGCAAAAAAAAGCACTGATCCTTTTGGAACCTATCTGGTTGGAGGGATTATTGCCTGGTTTGCGGTTCAATCCATTCTCAACATTGGCGCAATGGTTGGCTTGTTGCCACTCACTGGTGTGCCCTTGCCGTTTGTAAGTCATGGTGGCTCTGCTCTTATGATTGGTATGATGGCGATGGGAATGGTGGTGAATGTCAGCAAGAAGAGTGTTTAGATTTGTTTTATTATATTTATTTAGAAAAGTTTAACCTGACTCCTGACACCAATAGCCTGACTCCGCAATGAAGTGGAGTATGGCTATTGGAATAAGGAGTTTGGAACAAAAAACTATGAAAATTATTCTCTCCGGCGGTGGAACTTTAGGCCCGGTTACACCATTGCTTGCAATCAAAGAAACAATCCAAAAAGCTCATCCTGATGCACAGTTCTTGTGGGTGGGTACAAAACTCGGCCCGGAAAGACAATTACTTGAAGAGCAGGGGATTGAATTTACTACACTTGCTTCTGGAAAATTCAGGCGTTATTTGTCATTGTGGAATGTTATTGATATTGGACGAATTTTTGTTGGATTTTTTCAATCAGTTCGTTTGCTTTTGAGAGAATCTCCAGATCTGTGTATTTCAGCAGGTGGTTTTATTTCAGTTCCCTTGCATTGGGCCTCTTGGTTTTTGGGGATTCCGACCTGGGTCCATAGTCAGGATATTCAAGTGGGACTTGCTAATAAATTAATGGCTCCTTTTGCAAAAGTAATAAGCACTTCTGTACAAAAAAATATTAGAGCTTTTTCGAGAAAAAAAGTGGTATGGTTGGGTAATCCGGTTCGAAGCAATATCTTGAGTGGTTCAAAAAATGAAGGAAAAAAAATATTCGAACTTAGTGGAGATAAGCCCGTGGTGTTTGCAACAGGTGGTGGAACCGGTTCCTTACGAGTAAATCAAATGATCGTAGAAGCCATGCCACATCTCAAGGATGTTGTGCAAGTGATTCATTTGTCCGGAAAAGAGCGACCCCAAGAATTGGTATCACGAGCGTCAAATTTATATCCTGAGTATCATACGTATCAGTTTTTTAGCGAAGAGATGAAACATGCTTATGCTCTTGCTGATATTATTATATCTAGGGGCGGCTTTGGAACGTTGACCGAAATAGCAGCACTGGGAAAAATTGCTATTATAATTCCAAAACCTGGACATCAGGTTGAAAATGTTAGATTTTTGGAACAGCATGGTGCGGCTATTTTTATCAATGAGCGGACAGCAGATGGTTTGTATCTCGCAAAAAAAATTAAGGAACTCTTACAAGATGAAATTCGACAAAAACAACTAGCACATAATTTGCACAAACTATTACCACGCGCGAAAGAAGAAGATATTTTGGGAGTGCTTGAGAGGGTTGTGGCTTAATGTGGATGTTTTGTGCTATAATCAGTAAATAAATTCACCTAATTTCTTCAGCCAAAGGACTGATCCGTCCTCTGGCGGAAATTCACCTAATTCACCTAATAAAATTGCAAAAATTAAAATTTGTTTTAATCTGTTTAAAATCCGTTTAATCTGCTGTTATAATCACGTTGTCAAATAGAAGATTGTAACGGATTAAATTTTGAATTTTATTAGATGAATTAGAAATTAGATGAATTAGAAATTTTAAACTATGCCAACGCATCATTTACAGACCAAAGACGGTAAGGCTCCGGAAAAACCAGAGATCTGTTTGTTTGCACAAACAAATTTTCGCAATCAGATGCGGTCTTTTGGAATCAAGACAGACGATCGTCGAAGACATATGTATGTCATTGGTAAGACTGGTATGGGAAAGACAACGATGATGGAAAACATGGTGCTGAGTGACATCTATAATGGTCATGGTGTGGGTATTGTTGACCCACATGGAGACTTTGCAGAAAAAATTATAAACTTTATTCCATCTCACCGTACAAACGACGTGGTGTATTTCAATCCTGCAGATGTAGAAAATCCTATTGGTTTTAATGTATTTGAAGTTCATTCAGAGGAGCAAAAACACTTGGTTGCTTCAGGGCTCATGGGAATCTTTAAGAAAATCTGGCCGGATGTGTGGAGCAGTCGTATGGAATATATATTGAATAATACGATTCTTGCTCTTTTGGATTATCCCGGATCGACGCTCTTGGGTATCAATCGTTTGCTTGCAGACGCAAAATATCGACGCAAAGTAGTCAAACAACTTACAGATCCGGTTGTCAAAGCCTTTTGGCGTGATGAGTTTGCCAACTATGAGCCGCGTTATGCAAAAGAGGCAGTTGCGCCGATTCAAAATAAAATTGGTCAATTCTTGTCTGCGTCAGTCATACGAAATATGGTCGCGCAAGTCAAGTCTACAATCAATGTGCGTGAAATTATGGATAGTAAAAAAATCTTCATCATGAATTTATCAAAAGGACGAATTGGTGAAGATAATTCTCGGTTGCTTGGCGGTATGCTTATTACCAAGCTTCAGCTTGCTGCGATGGAGCGCGTCGATATCCCTGAATCTGAACGTAAAGATTTTTTTCTCTACGTTGATGAGTTTCAAAACTTCGCGACACCGAGT
>CAZTME010000103.1:0-3089 GCA_964614795.1 uncultured Pseudomonadales bacterium
AGTTTTTGATTATTTTCTTTTGATGGTTTTTTTCGGTCATTTCCCATTGTGCGACAAGTCTAATGATCTTCTTGAGTAACCAGTCCATAAAGACCGAATTTTTTTTAAATAGATTTGCCTTTAAATGCTTCAACTTCTTCCAAAGCATCAATAATTGAGTGCGGTTGAAGGCCACTTTGATGAATAATTTTATTTGAATTCAAAGCCGTGTTACGTTGATAGGGTCTATCCGTGATTTTTAAGAATTCAGTTAAAGAGCCGGATTTGACCGAATTTTTTAAATTCAGTTTCTTGGCAATTTCCAGAGCAAAATTGAAGGGTGACCATGATTCATTATTTGTAGCGTGAAATATCCCAAAGATTTGTTGAGAAATTACCCATTCAATAAATCTGGCTAAATCTTCAATGTATGTTGGTCCAAATTGAGAATCATTAAATTGTGGCGGTAAAGTATTGGTTAGCAATTTATCGACTATTCTTGCCACCAAATCTGGTTTGGCAAACGGTGTAGCGCGAAAAGGATTGTCAATTCTTAAAATTGTCCAATCAATTTTGCTAGATATTACTTTTTCTTCCGCTATGGCTTTGGTGGTGCCATACCACTCAATTGGTTTTGGCGAATCTTCTTCTAAATATGGTTCGGTTTTTTCGCCATCAAAAACATAGGCGGTGGAAATATGAAGTAATTTTTTGCCTGTTGCTTGACAAGCTTGAATGACGGCTTCTGTGCCTTTGACATTAACGTGATAAGTTATTCCCGATTTATCATTCATTTCTTTGTGAGCTTGGGTCACATCGGTGAAGGCTGCAAAATGAATCACCCACTCAGCTTGGTTTTGCGCTAAGGCATTTTCCACCTGTTTGACGTTAGTAATGTCTACAGGATCACTGCTTCTTAAGTCCAAATTTGTCACCGAGTAATTGCTGAGAAGCTCAATCACCCGAGAGCCAACTAGGCCAGTTCCGCCGGTGGTGATTAAGGGAGTTTTCATTGTGTAACTTCTCGAAGTTTTACCGCTTGTTTATCTCTCTGGGACAAAATCATTTCCAGCCTGGGTATTGGCCATTCAATGCCAATATCATCATCAAAAAGTGAAACGGCCACATCGTAACGAGGGTCGCGATCTCTGTATATGCCATCGGTGGCGTAAATGTATTCTGCCGGTCCTTGCGTAACTAGGTAAGCATTGCCTACTCCCTGGGGTACGAAAACACTACCATAAACTTCTGTCTCATTGCCTAAAATCATAGTAACAGCTTGACCATAAGTGGCGGATGTGGGTCTTAAATCAACCCAAGCGCAAAAACAAGTTCCATGAACAACAGTAACCAGTTTGTTCCATTGCTCGGCATGAAATCCTCTGGCAACTTTTGTAACCGAGTGAGCATGATTCCATTGCAGAGGAATAAATTGTTTGTCTAGCTGAGCGGATAAGTCCGGAATAATGCTTAACTCACTGTAAAAACCACGAAAATCTGCATTTTTTGGCGCTTCTATAAAAAACATTTTTTCAAGAGGCATACGAAAAATTCTCTCTGCTACTTGATATTTTTCACTGGGTTGAAAAGCAACGGCCGTCATGCAGTTCTTTCTATTTGAAGAGATTGTCTGTTATTTAATTGAGCTTTGTTAAGCAAAGGTTGCCACCACCATTCATTATTAATATACCAATCTATAGTTTTCTGAAGACCTTCTTCCAAAGTAACGCTGGGTTGCCAACCAAGATCTTCATTGATCTGTGACCAATCCACACTATATCTTTCATCGTGGCCGGGACGATCGGAAACATATTTAATATTAGCTTGAGGATCTTTACCCATTAATTGAGCAATTTTTTGAGCGATTTCCAAGTTGTTCACATGACGAGTTAGACCACCCACCAAATAAGTTTTGCCTAAAGTTTTTTGATTGGTAATGATTGATTCAATTGCTTTGCAGTGATCTTCAACAAAAAGCCAATCTCGCACGTGTTGACCCTGACCATAAACTTCAATTGGTTTACCCGTGAGTAAGTTAGTAATTGCTTTGGGAATCATTTTTTCTGGGAAGTGGTATGGACCATAATTATTACTGCAATTGGTAATTGAGTAAGGCAAATTGTAGGTATCGCCAAAAGCTCTAACCAAGTGATCCGAACCGGCCTTGCTTGCCGAGTAGGGACTGTGGGGGTTGTAGGGAGAGTTGCGAGTAAATTTATCATTGCCCTCAAGTGCGAGACTGCCAAAAACTTCATCGGTGGATATATGATGAAAACGCTCAATTTTGTGAGCAAGCGCAGATTGTAAAAGTTGAAACGTACCCATGACATTGGTTTGCAAAAAGATCTCTGGATGAGAGATTGAGCGATCCACATGACTTTCAGCCGCAAAATGGACAACCATTTTGACCTTAGACATTAATTCATTAACAATTTGGGGATTATTAATATCTCCATGAACAAAAATGTGCTTATTTGTGTCTAAGTCCTTGAGTGATTCAAGATTACCAGCGTAAGTCAGCGCATCAAGGTTATAAATGACGTCTTCGGGATGGTTTTTTAACCAATATCGAATGAAGTTTGAGCCAATAAAACCGGCGCCACCGGTGACAAGAAAAGAATTGTTCATAGTTAAGGGGTTTTTATTATTGTAGTACTAGTTGATGGATTTGCAGGTGAGGGAGAGGCTTGAAGTTGTTTTTCAAGTCTTTGAATTTTTCTTTGACGTGATTTGGCTAAATCCGCGTAATAACCAGCCCATAGAGAAAGCACTATAATTAAGACAACTGCGATACGCAAGACCCATTTTGTAGAAAAAGGTTGAAATTTTGGTCTGTTGGGAATAATTTTTGCCATATAATCCAAAACTGACACCGCATTTTTCAGCGGTTAGTTTTAACAAAATTATCAAACTTATCAAATCATAGCTACTTGCGTAGATATGCAAATCAAACAACTCTATTATAGCTTATCTCACTCTTTAAGCTACAATAGATAGTAAGGTGTTTACACAACAAGTCTATTAAACTGTCTTGAAAATGAACTGTCTTGAAAAGATTTTATGACTGAAAATGAAGAAAAAATTAAGAAAAAAAGCGTTAGAGGGGCGTT
>CAZTME010000104.1:0-3065 GCA_964614795.1 uncultured Pseudomonadales bacterium
TCATGTTTTAAATCGGTGACAAGGTCAGCGACTAAGTCTGGATAAAAATGTTCAGCACATTGCATTCTGTCGTTCCTATTTTTTGTTAAACACTACAAACCTAAAACCGCCACTTTTTTATTTTTCCAGCCACCAACAGAACTCTCCCAATCTTTGAATTTTTCATGCAGTCTTTGAACGTTAAGTTTGTCCAGCAAGGTGAATAAAGTTTCTTCCATGCCAAGCTGTTTAGAGGTGTATGCAAGTTCTTTTACATCCTTAGGGAAACAAGATCCACCATAACCCAAACCCGGATACCAATAATGCGAGCCAATTCTTTTATCGTGGCCAATAATTTTAATCACGTCGTGAATATTGGCGCCGGTTTTTTCACAAAAATCGGCAATTTGATTAATAAAACCAATCCGCAATGCCAAGTAGGCATTGGCTGCATACTTACCCAATTGAGCCGACTCCGGTTTAACAATAATAATTGGCGCTTGAAAAGGCTTGTGAAGTTGCTCTAATAAAGCCTGAGCATTTGGATGAGAGACTCCCAAAACAATTCGATCAGGGTGTTTGGTATCTGAAACGGCAGTTCCTTCTCTTAAGAATTCCGGCACACTGGCTAAGTGATAGCTAACTTTTGCAAATTTTTTCAAAATTTCTTCAACTTGCGCAAATGATCCCGGTGGAACCGTAGATTTTATTACCACAACCGCATTTTTTTTCAAGTGAGGAGCTAAAGATTGACATGCCGATAAAACATAGGATAAATCAGCTTTCCCTTGAGCGCTGGATGGAGTCCCAACCGCCACCATGACACAATCGGCCTCACTCACCGCCTCCTCATAATTGGTGGTAAATTTCAACAATGATTCTGTAAGTCCGGCATTGACCAGCTCATCCAATTCCGGTTCGTAAAAAGGAACTTGACCTCGATTGAGTAAGGCCACTTTTTTTTCGTCAATATCTATACCCCAAACTTTATGGCCATGACTCGCAAACACTGCGGAAGTGACTACTCCCACAAAGCCCGTACCCACAATTGCAATTGTCATGTTTTCTTTCTATTTTAGATATTATCTGTAATCTGACTGACATAATAAGAACTTTGTTTAATTTGAAAAAGTAATCCGATTATTTTATTCAGTCAGAAGTCTAATCATAATCGAGAGTTAATTTTTGATCAAGGTAATTTTTTTATCATCAATACTATTCGACAATCATAGCATAGTGGATGGCAAAAAAATTTCGGGCAATGTTTGACGAATTTCTGGCGTGTACCAATTATATTTCACTTCTGTCCAATCAAGTAATTTTTGAGTATCTGTGTATCTATCCTCACTGCCCATTACCACAATAACCAGTGGCTGATTGTCTATTACAGCCATGCTGACCAATACTTGACCCGCTTCATCGGTCGTGCCTGTTTTTCCACCCACTATTCTTGAATCTATTCCGAGTAATTGATGAGTGTTAAAAATTGTGCCAGCCAGTGTTTGATCAGCGGTCATTAATTGATGAGATGATTTGGTTAATAGTGATCGAAGGAGTGGATCCATTAATGTAGCACGTAGTAATATGGCCAGTTCATAGGCTGTGGAACGTTGTGAGGAGTCATCAAATCCGGCCGGATTGCTGGCAGAAGTATTTTTTAATCCCAATTCTTTAGCTTGTTGGTTCATTTTTGCAACAAAACCACTGAATCCATCCAGATCATTTTGTGCTAAGGAGAAAGCGGCAGTGTTGCTTGAGTTAATAAGCAGGGCGGCCAATAACTCACTTACCGTGTAAGTTTGACCGATTTTTATAACTGGACGGGTATCGGTAATGGCGCCAGCCGAGATACTGGCCACCGAAATTGGTTGATATAACTCTCTGGCTGTGAGCGCAGTTAAGAGTTTGGTGGCAGAGGCTGGCGCCAATGGCAAATTACTATTTAATTCAAAAATTACTTCTCCACTGTTTGCTTCCATGACAATCGCCGCTTGAGCGGTTAACTCAGGGCTGGCAATGTTTTCCACAGCTTGACGAATTACCGGCAACTTTGGGATTGGCACCAAGGTTGGAGCCGGCGTTAAAGCTTTTTGCAATTCGCTTGGCGTAGCGCTTGAGTGCAACATCACAATTATCAGCAACACTAGCATGGCCAGCCACTGTGATAAGGATAGTCTTGGTTTATTCACAAACTTATTCTAAACCAATTTTTCGAAATTTACCCGCAAAACTTCAAGCTCAACGAGTTTTGATGCCCAATTCTTTAAGTTGATTATCGGTAATGGCGGTGGGAGCGCTCATTACCGCCGTGCGTCCGGTTGAACTCATGGGAAATGCGATTGCTTCTTTAAGTGAAGTTTGTTTACCCAAAACCATCACGTGTCTATCCAAACCCAGCGCAATTCCTCCATGCGGTGGTGTGCCTAAATCAAAGGCTTGCAACATGTGTCCTATACCCTCTTCAATTTCCTCATCTGAATAACCCATAATTTTATAGGTAGCGCGTAAAATTTCCGCTTTGTGTGCTCTAATACTGCCTCCACCCGCCTCATAACCATTGCAAACCAAGTCATACTGCGTGGTGAGAATTTCTTCAATTTTCTCACCCTTGAGGTGTTGCTCTAAAAACTCGGGTTTGGGCATCGAGAATGGGTTGTGAGTAAAGGTCCAGCCACTTTTGCCATCTTGTACTTCAGCCGCATCCGCTTTATCCACTTTTTTGAAGAAAGGAAAGTCCACTACCCAAGCAAATGCCAGGATACCCTTTTCTTTTTCTTCTTCGGTTCTTAGATCGAATTTATCAGCGCCGAATTTTGTCATGGCTTCTTGGTAGGTGAAAACTGGAAAGTTTTCATGCTTAAGTATCCCACCCACCGTTTTTATCGCTTCTTTAACCACCGCTTCAATGACGGCCATAATTTCATCTCTTTCAATGAAGCTCATTTCCACATCTACTTGGGTGTGTTCAAAGCCTCTATCCGCTCTTAAATCTTCATCTCTAATGCAACGAGCAAATTGAAAATAATTCTCAACGCCGGCAGTCATTAAAAGCTGTTTGTATTGTTGAGGACTTTGCGGAAGAGCGT
>CAZTME010000105.1:0-3037 GCA_964614795.1 uncultured Pseudomonadales bacterium
ATCGGTTGTTATGACTGAACTTCCCGATAATTTTCCATCTCAAAATTCCCCTGATTTTGCACCAGATTCTTGGTCTGAAGATGCTGTTGGATCAACCACTTCTGTCAATAATTTTCCGATCAGTGAAAAAGCAAACTTTAATCCGCAATTGCGCCAACTTCAAATTATTTTGCCAACCACAAGCTCTACAGATGATTCCGAAACTCGTCTGACTGATAATTCAAATATCGATGCAACATCCAGCTATTTGCTTAACTCTTCGTCTCCTGAAGAAACAATGGGCATTGCCGGCCGAATCGTGCTGAAACACTGGAACGATGTTCGAAAAACAGGTTTAATTATTGGCTTGAACGGACCACTGGGCGCGGGCAAAACAGTTTTTGCGCAAGGAGTAGCCAAGTTTCTTGGGATCTCACAACAACTCGTTTCACCAACCTACACCTACATTGAAGAATACCAATTCACCCGACATCAAACAAACGGCATGCTGTATCACTTAGATATGTGGAAAGTGGATTCACAAGAAGTCTTTAATCGATTAGATTTTATCTCCCTCCTTCAGCCAAAAAACATTGTGATAGTTGAATGGTGGGAACAAGTGCAATCATATGTGCACACAGACATTCCGGTGGTGGAAGTTTTATTTCTGAATCAATTCGACCTGAGTGGAAACAAATAATCAAATGCAAGCACTTACCCTCGCTATCGATACTTCCTGTGATGACACCAGTGTGGCGGTGGTGAGAGGACTGGAAATTTGGTCGAATGTTGTTGCCTCACAGGTGGAATTGCACAAGCCCTATGGCGGAGTGTTTCCAACCGTGGCTAAGTTAGCGCATAAAGAACATATTTGGCCAGCTGTAGCGCTGGCGCTGAGGCGCGCTCATGTCAAGCCTGCCGATATTCAGGAGATAGCTGTCACGATTGGGCCTGGCCTCGCGCCAGCGCTAGAAGTGGGAATTTCTGCCGGCTTGGCGCTTGCCACTGCCTGGCAAATACCACTTCGCCCGGCCAACCACCTGGAAGGTCATTTGATGAGTGTTTTAGCTAAACCCAAACCTCACCAAACAAAATCTTCTGCATCACAAGGTTTGGTCAAGAAAATCGATAAAGTTGAAATTTCAACCAAAAAAACAACTCGATCGATAATCTCTCAAACTCAAACTCCTCTTCACAAACAATCGGCCACTCGACTTTCAGAAGAAGACACAAATACTTCTGTAGAAGTTCAGATTCAAAACCCAAATCAAACCACTTCCAATGTTGATCTCACTTTCCCCATTCTTGGTGTCTTAATTTCGGGTGGACACTCCGCTTTTTTTCACCTCACTAAACCCAATAACCAAGTTAAGCTTGTGAGCTTAGATATTAGTGTGAAAATTTCCCAATCAGCGCTGGAGTTGGCACTCAAGATTCCACCTGCTCTCCAAACTAAACTCCGTGTAGACCCCTACGAACTCGATTTTTCAAATGTACACATCAAGCCCGTAGTAACTAATCTAATCTTACTTGATCGCTACCCCAACCTTGGCCTGACCGATGAGAATTCCAGGCCATTTCTTCAATCCGGTGCGTTTGAGTTAGAAAGACTGGGTGGCACCCTAGATGATGCGGCCGGAGAAGCACTGGATAAAATTGGCCGAATGCTCAATCTTGGTTATCCCGCCGGACCGGTGCTAGAGCAGTTTGCCAAAAAAGGCAATCACCAAGCTTTTCCACTACCCCTACCGCTCACACAAACCAAAACCTATGATCTCTCCTACTCTGGTATGAAAACCCACACCCGAAACTTGATTGAGTCGCTAGGCGGTTCAGAACAACTAACCAAGCAGAATATTTTTGATCTAAGTGCGAGCGTACAATATGCGGTTTTTAGGCATATTTGTTATAAATTGAACAAAATACTGGAAGACACCTCACCCGAAACTTCCTTCGCCCAAATCTGGCTGGGTGGTGGTGTGGCGGCAAATGCAACTTTGCGAAAAATGATTCGGCGGGTAATAAAAGCCCACCAACGCAAAAAACTCGCAAAACAAACAACAATCAAATTGACAAAGAAACATGTGGCAAAAAATAAAAACAAAAGCCATCTCACCCAACCAGAAAAATCAGCAAATCTAATTTCAAAACCAATGATGCAAAAAAACTCAACTGTGAACTCTCTCACTTTACAAACTCCCTACTCCAAACGCCTCTGTGGCGACAACGCGGGGATGGTGGGAATGCATAAATAGCTATTCTGGTTTTTGAATCTGAATTCCAGCGTCATCACTCGCAGTCCATGTATAAGCTCCCGTAAAAACTTTTTGTGTTCCATCTGAATTTGTCACAGTAATTTGATTTTTCTGCCAATCAATAGAAATTTTTAAATCGTCTGGAAACGTTTCAATTATAGCTAACAATTCTCCAGTTAAGGCAGGATGAATATCCATGGGACGATTGGTGATTTCCTCTGCCACTTCTAGTGTGTCTCCATCTTGACTTGCAAAAAGAGTTCTCAAAATGGATAACGTTTCTCTCGTATTCGTACTAACAAATCTCAACTGCTCTATTGCATTTTCTATGCTAAAGGTTGCATATACTCTACCCATGAATCCAAATACACCATCTTGAGTTGTTGAAGAATCATCTTTAAACTTTTCTGGATTGGAATTTATATAATCAATTAAATCGACCAAATTGTTCCAATAACGACTATCCAATTGGTCGTATGATTTTCCACCCTCAACGAATAACTTTCGTACAGGCGATAGTTCTCCTCCTTGACTTTCTTTTTTCAAAGCCGCATCAAACAACCTGACAAAAATTTCCGAATGATTATTGAAAAAATCTAGTAAATGATTTTTATCTGCCTGATTAATAATATTATTGTTTACTGCTTGCTCTAAATTTTGAGCAAAGGCTTGCATTCTCTCTTGATAATCACTTGATTGAGAAGCAACTATTTCTAGAATAGATTTATTTGGAGTGTCTCCTTCAGTCATTCCCTTATCTTCAGTTGTCACTTTTATAATACCACCATACACTTTTTCTGTAT
>CAZTME010000106.1:0-2993 GCA_964614795.1 uncultured Pseudomonadales bacterium
CATCATTTAATAATTCCACTTGCACCGCTTGACCTGCAATGTTGATCAAAATATTGGCGCAGGCTGGAGCGGAAATTAAATCAATGCTGGGAATTTGAGACATTGAGGCATAATCAATCCATTGAAAATCAAGCAGTTGTTGCTGAATATCCGCCAAAATTGTTGAAGCCAAACATAGTGATGCGCAACGCAAATTTTGAGGCAAAGGTTTTTCTTGATCTAAAGTTTTTAGTCGACTTAATAACTCCTTCATATCCGAATAAAGAGAATCAGATCTGCCCACCGCCACCGAATGATAGACATGACCATGATCTATCCAATTGCCACTGATGCCAGAATCGGAAAATAGCAATAATATTGAGGAAAGCTGAGGTTCTTTTAAAATGAAGTAATCACATAAACTTTCTTGTTGAACCACATAGCCTGCAGGCATGAGCAAGAGTTCCTTACCAATCTGCTGAATGATTGGTTGATACTTGTTCAAAACTTCTCCGTTTTCATCCAACCAGGTGGCGTCAAGAATATAAATGACTTGACTAACATCTTCCGATTCTTTTCCAAGCTGTTGCAAAGCTTCATCAATGATTTGCAATCTTTTCTTTTCATCGTCTAAAGGCAAGATGGCTGAAAGACTGACAGTTTCAACATTGGCGAAATGCACTCTAATTAAGCCGGCCTGAACGGTCGAATCGGAAAAAATTAATACACAATACTTAGTGGCTGTTGTTTTGGTATCGACAGTAAATAAATTAGGTAAAGACATAACAAAAAATGAATAAGCCAACTTAGATAGAGTTACAGAAGTCCTACTCTATTTAATCAATATTTTTCAGTTCTGGCAAGAGTAGGCTTAAATAGAGTTGTCACACAATCAGTATGGAAAATAATTCATTTACTTGCGCTCATATTCGCGACCTCTATTGAAAAACAATATTCTCTAAATTTGACAAGATATAGGGTCAAAATTTGCTCTTTGGCAGAGTATGCAAAAATTTGTGGAAGGAAAATTAAACTCGACGCAAATAGATCCTTCTTATACCGGCGGAAACGGATTGTTCTTTAAATAACTCAATTTTCCCAATTAAGCCTGTTCGTTTTACATGAGGTCCGCCACAAAGTTCTTTGGAAATCCATTTTCCCGGCTCGTTATTTCCAATCGTATAAACTGAAACCAGTTCGGGATATTTTTGACCAAAAAAAGCCAGAGCTCCTTCTTGTAATGCTTGAGCTTTGGGTTTTTCTTCTCTGGAGACGGGTAAATCCTCATCAATCCAAGATTGCACCAAATTGGCTACTTGTTTCAACTCATCTTCACTCATTTTTGCTGAATGCGTAAAATCAAAACGCAATCTTTCTCCCGTAATGTTAGAGCCTTTTTGTTGAACGTGATCGCCCAATACTTTTCGTAAAGCCGAATGCAACAAGTGAGTAGCTGTATGATAGGCAACCGTGGCTTCTTCATGATCTTTCAGCCCGCCTTTAAACATGCCCGCCGATGCCGTTCTTGATTGAACCGCATGAGATTCTCGCTCTTTTTGAAAAACTTCTTGATTTAACTTCATGCCACGTTGAGAAGCGATCTCCGCAGTTAACTCAAACGGAAAACCATGTGTTTCGTAAACAAAAAAAGCGATTTTTTCATCAATAATTGTTTGTTTTTGTAAATATGTCAAACCTTTTTTTAAAGCTGACTGAAATTTTCGGGCTTCATCGGTGATAGCCTGAGTAATCTCGTTCTCGGCTTGCTTAACAGTCGGGTATGGTTGTTCATATATTGAGGTTATAGAAGGAATTAATTGAGCGATCCAATCACTTGATAAATTCAGCATGTCGCCATAACGCAAAGCGCGACGCAATAATCTTCGCACAAAATATCCCTGTTCTTTGTTACCCGGCAAAACTCCGTCACCAATCAGCATAACTGAAGCACGAACATGATCGGCAATAATTCTCATCGCAAATACTTCTTGTGCGGTTGCCATTAAATATTTTTTTCCACTTAATTTTTCAAGTTGCGAGATAATAGGCAAGAAGAAGTCAGTTTGAAAGACATCCGGGGTGTTTTGGCTGGCGGCCAAAATTCTCTCCAAACCACCACCGAAATCAACGTTTTGTTGAGGTAAGCGTGCAAAACCACCATTGGCTTGTTTTTGAAATTGCATAAAAACACTATTACCGATTTCCAAAAAACGACCGCAATCACAGTTAACATGGCATGGCTCATTTTTCCAAATTGAGTGTTCATGAAGCTGAAGTTCTGCGCCAAAATCATAAAAAACCTCGCTATCCGGACCTCCGGGCTCTCCTTCGGGCATTTTCGCCGGAGCTCCCGCCCTGGACCACCAATTTTTTTCTTCGTTATAAGAGAAAATTTTGCCATCTTGCATGCCATTTTCAGTGGCGTCTTCGACAAATTTTGCTTGGATGCCAACTTTTGCAAAGAGAGTTTGCCAAATTTCAATTGATTCGTCATCTTTGCTAATGCCCAATTCTTGATTGCCGCCAAAAACCGTGACAAACAATTTTTCAGGATTTAAGCCAACAACTTCTGTTAAAAAAGTAAAAAACCAAGTTAATTGCTCCTTTTTAAAGTAATCACCTAAAGACCAATTGCCCAACATTTCAAAGTAGGTGGTGTGACGATTATCGCCAATATCTTCGATATCTTGAGAGCGAAAGCATCTTTGACTATCGGCAATTCGAGTACCCAGCGGGTGTTTTTCACCCAATAAGTAGGGCACCATAGGTTGCATGCCAGAACCTGTAAATAGAGTAGTTGGATCATTTTCCGGCACTAAATTAGAAGATGGAATAATCGCATGCCCTTGAGCAGCAAAATAATCAAGATAAGCCTGACGTAAAGAATTTGGTGTGTGTTTTTGAGAAGATAAATGGATTTTCATAAACTGAGATATTTATGCAAAGACTGATATTTTATCATCGATTTTTTTTGACGTTTTTGAATGAATTTTTTTTCACATTTTTTTTCACTT
>CAZTME010000107.1:0-2957 GCA_964614795.1 uncultured Pseudomonadales bacterium
GAGAAACTACTCGATTTATTTTTTGAAATATCAGCTTCTGCTTCTTGTTTTTCTGCTGATTTTCCCAAGTCTTTGTGAATAGCGTGATTTTTTAATTCTTCTGCTGAAGAATTAATTTCCTGATTGGACTGAAAATGAGTTTGATTTTCTTCCTGGATTTGAGCAGATGAAGTGAGGCGCGAATTTTCTTTTGTCGGCAGTTCCTTGGCAGATGTTTTTTTTGAAGTCGAGCTGGCTAGGGTTGATTTTTTGAAAGTGCTGTTCATAGACTAATTTGATCTATTTTGATATATAAAATTTTAAGCGTTTATTATATCCTATATAATGAAAAAAGTCAAGTATTGGGAGGTTTATATAAGGGCTTGGAAATTATGACGCATCGGATGCTTTATCTGAATTGGAGCAAGGAATCTGATATTGGTTTTGAAAATGCTATAAGTCTCTTCTGCCTTCAAGGGCTCTTTTGAGCGTCACGCCATCGGCGTACTCGATGTCCGCGCCAATGGGCAAACCGTGACCAATGCGAGTCACTTGAACTTCAGCTAAGAATTCAGTCATATTTTTACTTAAAAATTCCTTGATATACAAAGCTGTTCCTTCTCCTTCTAAAGTTGGATTAGTGGCAATAATTAACTCTGTAACACCTTTCAATCTTTTGTTTAAGTCGTGAATAAATAATTGATCGGGACCAATATTGTGCAAAGGTGCGATCACACCATGCAAAACATGATATTTACCGTTGTAGGCGCCGGATTTTTCCAAAGCTAAGATATCCAAAGGCTGTTCAACGACCATTAATTTGCTTTGATCTCTGGTAGTGTCATCACAAATGCTGCAAATCGGTTTTTCACTAACCGCATGACACTGCGCGCAAAGCACGGTTTTTTGTTTTAAACCGGAAATGGTTTGCGCAAATTCCTGCAAGCGCGGTTCCGGCCAATGTAAGAGATAAAAAGCCAAACGCTGCGCCGATTTTGGACCAATGCCGGGTAGTTTTTCAAAACTTTCGGTTAAATCTCGTACCGCTTTGGGTAAATTGTACATAGCTTGGGTAGCGTAGCAGAAGAATCAAGCTGTGACTACGAGGAAATATGCTTTATTAATAATTTTTGATTGTAAACATTTCATTATTTTGAAAAAATAACCTAATTTGATTTAAATTTTTTGGATTGTTTGGATTGTTGCCTTAAGATCATTTTTGATCAATAAAGAACTGCATTATCTTTTATAGGTCTATACACTGGCAAAATTGTATTATTTATACATAAAGGATATGTATGAAAAAGCAAATTTTAGCCATCGCCGGAGTGGTAATTGCAGGCGTATGGATTGTTGGTAGTAGTTTTGGTGCTAAACCGGATTTTTTAGCTGGTGGAAGTGGTATTAAGCCTCCGGTGTTTCATCGAGAGATTGGGATTGTTTTAGCTGGTGGAAGTGGGATTAAACCTCCGGTGTTTCATCGAGAGATTGGGATCGTTTTAGCTGGTGGAAGTGGGATTAAACCTCCGGTGTTTGCATAAATCAGAGATGCTAACGACTCTCAAATTAACGATTTCACTCAAAATATTTTAAGATCACCAGCCAATTCTAGTGATTATTCTACTTGTCAGATGAAGGATTTTCATCCAATTTAAAATCAGATAAGTGAGTAACTTACTCTTAGCATGCAGAACTTAATTGAACTTATCAGAGAATTGACTTGTCGCGCAATAAGAACCTGAATTAATTTGTACAAGAAACTTTCTTGCCAAGAGGTGACAGGTCAATTGTTTCAGTTTATATATTTACATATATCTTTAGCTACTTGGGCAGGAGCATCATTGAAAATGATGCTCCTGCCCACCGAAATTAACACTCCTTCGCCAATTTTTTGCGCCGAGCCATTTTGTAAAACCTCTCTCACTTCGCCTCCTTGCACGCCCACACCCGGAACTAAAAACCACATTTTTTCTCCGGCAATAAGCCTGGCTTGACGTAATTCCAGTGGATAAGTCGCCCCAATCACCAGCATTTTTTGCTCAACTCCACCCCACCGATGAGCAACTTGATAAACCACATGTTGCCACAGTGGTATAAAGCCTTCAGCAAACTTTGGAAATTCGGCCGGGAAATTTTCATGTAAATGATTAAAAAACTCTTTCTCCTGTTTATTTGTCAATTGCACGGGCAAATCTTGAAACTCGCCACTCCCCGGATTGGAAGTTTTCGCCAGCAAAATACAAATTTTATCTTCTCTCGCTAAAAATGACGCCAATGCTTCTTGGCCCAAGTAAGGATTAAGCGTAATCGCATCAAATCCCAAATCATCAAAAAAAGCCTTCACATAACCATCGTTAGTATTGGCTATATCCGCCCTTTTTGCATCTGCGATACTCAGTTTTTCTGGATACTTATCTTGCAAAAATTCCAAACTGGCTTGCATGTCTTGCCAACCCGCTATTCCTTCAGCTTCATAAAAAGCGGTATTGAATTTATAGGCGGTGGCAAAACTGGCGGTTTCTTTGATTAGCCATTGATTAAACTTTAATTGAGGCCGTTTCTTGTTAAAAAATTTCTCCGGCAACTGCTTTAAATCCGCATCCAAATTCACACATAAGCGCACTGCTTCGCTTTTAGCCGGTTTCATTTAATTCCTTTCGGGTTGCCACTCATGAGGATTGTTGGACCAATCCAAAATGGTTTGTAATTGTGCTGAAGAAATCAATTTTTCATCCTGAGCCACTTGAGTGATGGCTCTAAAATTAGTTAAAGTGATTAGTTTTACTTGAGCTTTGGCAAATTGTTCTTGAGCTTCGGGAAAGTCATAACTGGTAATGGCCAAACATTCTTTGACTTCCGCTCCGCTTTCGCGTAAAGCCGTGACGCCTGCCAAACTCGAACCACCGGTAGAAACATGATCTTCAATGAGCAGCACTCGTTTGCCTTCAACTTTTCCTCCTTCAACACGTCATTTTGTA
>CAZTME010000108.1:0-2890 GCA_964614795.1 uncultured Pseudomonadales bacterium
ATTACCTTTCCGTTCTTATCTCGGCTGTTGCGGCAATGATTGTAGGAGCTCTTTTTGCTCTAAAATTAGATCCGGAAGCGGTAATTATCAATTGCGCATCAGACCATACTTTGGAAGATGAAGCCGAATTTATCAGAGTGATGAAAGTGGCGAGTAATACCGCTTTTAATCAGGATGTTTTAGTTTCTGTAGGTATTAGACCCACTCGACCGGCCACCGGCTTTGGCTATATTCGCATTGGTGACGAGTTCTCCAGAACTTCAAGCAATTTGCCTGTATTCAATGTCGAAAACTTTACTGAAAAACCCAATAAAGCTACCGCTCAGGCATTCATCGCAACCGGCAGGTATTTTTGGAATGCCAACATGTATGTCTGGAAATCAAGCACTTTGCTCGAAGCCTGTAAAAAACATTTTGCGGAAATAATTCCCCACTTACAGCCGATCATCAATAATGATGTCAAAAGTTTTCACGCTAAACTTGAAGAGGTTTATGCCCAAGCCCCTTCAATTTCTATAGATTATGCCATTTCCGAAAAAGCCGATAACTTGGTTTTAATTCCGGGAGATTTTGGTTGGGATGATGTTGGAGATTGGAAAGTTGTTTATCAACTGGGTCAAAAAAATCTTGATAATAATGTTGTCATTTCCGACGGAAAGGTAAAAAAAGCTCTTGCCATTCAATCCAGAAATAACCTCGTTTATACAGATTCACGACTGGTGGCCATGTATGGAGTTGATGACATGATTGTGGTTGATACCGACGAAATTTTATTAATTATTCCTCAACAATACAGCCAAGATGTGAAAAAAATTGTGGAAAGATTGAAAGAAGAAAAGAAAAACGAATACTTATGATTCATTCTAATTTCTAGAATCTTCTCTTTTTGGACTTTTTCCTTTCTTTAAGAGATAATACACATGAATATGTACGAACATATAAAAAGAGTACTGGATATTATTCTTGCTTTGATTTTAGCATTTTTGTTTTTGCCTTTTTGGATTATCGTGCCTTTGTTAATTTTTATAGACTCCGGAAGACCGATTTTTTTCACCCATAAAAGAATGGGTAAAAACGGTATTGAGTTTACTATGTATAAATTTCGCTCTATGATTCCCAACGCAGATGAACTCCTCCACACACAAGATCAACAACTGCTGAAAACCTTTAAACAAAACGATTGGAAAATCAAGAATGATCCACGCATCACCAAGCTGGGTAAAATTTTAAGATCATTAACAATCGATGAATTTCCCCAACTTTTTAATGTCATCAAGGGTGAAATGAGCATGATTGGCCCGCGAGCATATGTCAAAAAGGAACTGGAAGAACAATCCATTCGATATCCTGAAACTCAGCCGTACATCAAAGATATTTTATCGGTTAAACCAGGAATTACGGGACCATGGCAAACCAGCGGCAGAAATGAAATTCCCTTCAGAATTCGTGCCAAAATGGATGCTCTCTACGCGCGAAATCACTCTTTTAAACAAGATTTGATTATTTTACTAAAAACTCCCAGAGCCATGCTTTCCAAATGGTAATCTGGTACAAATATTTGCTATAATGGAAATCTATGAACATGACTGCCACCAATTTAAACCCAAATGCAAATCTCAATTCTGATCTTGAACAATTGACATCTGAACAAAACAAAAAACAATCGATTCAAGCAAGCGCAAATACGGATACAAACACCAATATGTCCAAAAAGAAATCTTCCAAAAAACGGCTTTTTTTGAAAATTATACTAGGGTTTTTCATTTTTTTAGTTTTGATTGGAAGTATTTTGGCAGTTATCGGTTATCAAGCTTACGCTGTAACTCTAACCATGAAGCAACAAGCTGATCAACTACAACTCACGGGTGGAGAAATCATGGAGGCGGTTAAAACTCAAAATTTACCTCTCGTTCAACAAAAAATGGTTGTTGCGGATGAACAACTGGCCAATCTTAATAACGAATATACCAAACTTGCTTATTTTCAAAATATTCCTTTTCTTAATTCATATTATCAAGATGGCACAAGGGGTTTGGAGGCCGCTGATGCCGGTTTAAGCGCCGTAAAACTTACCGTTGATGCTCTCATTCCTTATGCCGAAGTACTCGGTTTTTCGGGAGAAGATTCATTTACCGGAGGCACTGCAGAAGATCGAGTGAAGTTGCTTTTAGATTCTTTAGTAGCCATTGAACCGCAGTTGGATAGCATTGCCAACGAGCTAACCAAAGCGCAGTCAGCTCTTTCTCAAATCGATGCCAATCGTTATCCTGAAACTTTTCAAGGCATTGCAATTAAATCTCGCTTGCTTCAAGCACAATCCGCAATTGAGAGTGCCAACCAAGCTCTCAATCAATATCGGCCAATATTATTGCGTCTGCCTTCCATTGCCGGCTCACTGGAAGATGGACGCAGAAAATATCTGGTATTGTTTCAAAATGACAACGAATTAAGACCTACCGGTGGATTTTTAACCGCTTATGCCATTATTAATGTTGATAAAGGTAAAGTTGAAGCGGAAAAATCCGATGATATTTATGAGCTGGACAAAAAATTCTCTAAAAGACAGCCGATCCCTCCAAAACTTGGCAAATACCTAATCACGGAAAAATATTTCAATTTGAGAGATATGAATATTGATCCGGATTTCAAAAATAGCATGGATCTTTTTTCTGAAAATTACAGAAATATCAAAGGCGAACCACAAAATATTGACGGAATTATTGCGGTTGACACCAAAATTTTAACCGATCTGGTAAGAATTTTAGGCCCGGTTAATGTTCCAGGTTATGGTACTTTCTCGGCGGAAATCGATCCTCGTTGTGATTGTCCCCAAATTATTTACGCTCTTTCAGAAATCATTACTCGTCCGGTTGGATACATCAAAGAAGAT
>CAZTME010000109.1:0-2773 GCA_964614795.1 uncultured Pseudomonadales bacterium
ATGAGCAACTTGATCATCCATCAATGCCACCAATGGAGAAATCACCATAGTGATGCCTTGTTGCATTAAAGCGGGTACTTGAAAACATAAAGATTTTCCAAAGCCGGTCCCTTGCACTGCCAAAACGTCTTTTTTATCAAGAATTGCTTGAATTATTTTTCCTTGATCCCCTCTAAAATCGGAAATGTTCCAATATTTTTGAGCGATGTCTAAAGGAGTCATTTAAACATTTTAATAATTCAATCTTGCAAGAACTGTATGAAATACTTTTATTTAGATTGACTCTTGAGTTTTTTTCAGAAAGTATTTATCAAAAAAAATTATTTGAAAACTGCGTTTGAATCTCAATAAAATATGCATGAACTTGCAAAAGTAATGTTATGGTTATTGCGCAACGGGTCAAATTTTAAAATTTTATTTTTTTTGAAGTTTAAAAAATTCTTTCCCGATTATGGCATCTGGTAATAATGATAAATTTTTAGATGGATATAAAGTGTAATTCTTCCCATATCCAAGTTTTTTCATGAGTGATGTTGGTGCGTTTCGCAAATCCAACGGAATCGGCAGATTGCCCGACTTTGAAACTTCAGTCATAGCATTTTGCAATCCATCATAGGCACAGCGATTCTTTTGAGCGTTTGCCAGATAAACTACTCCATGGGCTAAATTAATTGAGCACTCCGGAAGACCAATTGTTTGACAGGCTTGAAAAACGGCGTTCGCTACCACCAAGGCTGTCGGTTGAGCCATTCCCACATCTTCACTGGCGAAAATCACCAATCTTCTTGCTATAAATAAAGGATCTTCTCCACCTTCAATTAATCTGGCTAAGTAGTACAAAGAGGCATTCGGATCACCAGCTCTCATTGATTTAATCAGGGCGCTGATAGTGTCATAGTGAGCGTCAGATTTTTTATCATGACCTAACGGGTTATGTTGAGCTACTGCCTGAAGATTTTTTAAATTAATTGTTTCATAAAGTTGAGCGCACAACTCCAATGTATTCAGCATTTTTCTTGCATCTCCCCAACTATAATCAAGTAACCAATCTATGCTTTTTTTGTCAATTCTTAAGGTTGGAAAATTCTTCTTAAGAATATTGATGGCTCTAGATAAAATTATTTTCAATTCCTGAATCGATAATGACTGAAGAACATATACTTTCGTACGAGAAAGTAAAGCGGGAATGACTTCAAAACTGGGATTTTCGGTGGTGGCACCTATGAGAATGATTTTTCCTACTTCGACATAAGGAAGTAAGTAATCTTGTTGAGATTTGTTAAATCGATGAATTTCATCTAAAAAAACTATTGGTGCATTTTGTAGTGGTAGAATATTATCAACTATGGCTTTAACGTCCGCTTTCCCCGCACTGACCGCCGATAGTTCAAAAAACTCCCTACTCTTGCCCGTCATCATTCTCGCAATTGTAGTCTTGCCGGACCCCGGTGGTCCCCAAAGAATTAATGAGCTTGGTTCATCTTTTTCAATCATGACGCGGAGTGGTTGATTTTTCGCCATCAAATGATCTTGGCCAATAAATTCATCAATATTTTTTGGTCGAAGCAATTGTGCCAGTTGAGTCATAACAATCTTTTTCTTATTGGAAATTTTCAAATTAGTTGAATAATTAAGTTTTAATTTGCAAATCATTAGAGCTAATTCAAAAGCTATTTTAAAATATTGATTTAGCTCAAAATTTGATGAATTCTTGTTTTTAATACCTCATCCACTTGCCAATATACCACACCCTGTTTTCTCAAACCAAAATAAATTCTCGAATTTAATGGAGCAAGAAGCGCAGCAATTACAGCCATAAGATCTTCTTCTCCTAAAATATAAAGATATTGTAAATTTTGTTTTAGCATAACTAAGAAACATTTGGCACCCATACTGCTTAGTGATCCTGAGGGATTTTGAGCGATTAATTGAATCTCAGATCGTTCGATAACAAGTGGCGAGTACTCTTGCCTCTCTTTTTTGCCATCCAGAATTGCATGAGAAAAAGAGAAATGGTTGGATAAAAAAAATTCTAATGTGGCATCTCCAACAACAATAATTTTTGATGAAAAATTATTTGAACAATTCGCTTGAATCAAATTGAAAGCTTGATTGGGAAAATTTTGTAAAGAGAGACGTTGATGATCGCTGATTGCAATATTCTTGAAAAAAATTGCGGGATACCAATCACCATTTCGACTCATTAGACCTGCTCTAATATATTTGCTGGCAACAATCATGTTTTCTTTATTCAATAGAATTGGTGATTCTATTAATAAAAGAGGTTTTAACTTGTTGATTTTTCTTTGCAAATTTATTTTATCAGCGTTATTTTTTAAGTCGGAAGTATATACGAGTGCTTCAATTTCTTTCATTATTCCTGCAGGACCTATGGGGTCATCAATTTCAACTAAATCTGCAGAAATGGCATTTTTTTGGCAAAAAGATTTAACTTGATCATATCGCAGTCTAAAACTTTCAACTAAATGGGTGTTGGTTTTATTTTGTTGAGAAAAATTTGCGCTTGTTATTCCAATGACCAAATGCTTGCTTAAGCTATTCGCATATTGGATTAAATGTTGATGACCGACATGAAAATGATCAAATGTTCCGCCAAGAGCAACAATAGAAAATTTTTTCTTTGGCATTATTAGACTTGTTGCACAATAACAACGCGGTTTTTTAATTCATGTACTTTTCGATCGACAAGTCTACAGATATTTGTGTCGGGGAGACAGGACTCGAACCTGCGACCTCACGCTCCCAAAGCGCG
>CAZTME010000110.1:0-2772 GCA_964614795.1 uncultured Pseudomonadales bacterium
TTTGGAATATCGTCCGCTTTCAGCTCGTGCTGATACCTCAAGAGGCGGGGCGATTATTGCTCACGAAACCGGCACAACGACCGCTTACGCTTTAGAAAAATCTCAAGAAAGAGGCGTGATGTTTGTCAACCCGGGAGAAGAAGTCTACACTGGACAAGTGGTGGGTATCAATAGTCGAGCTGAAGATATGGTGATGAATGTGGTTAAGGGAAAAAAATTAACTAACATGCGCGCCTCCAGTGCCGATGCGACTGTGGTTTTGGCGCCGGCTTGGAAACCTTCTTTGGAACAATTTCTCACTTTAATTGGCGAAGATGAAATGCTGGAAGTCACTCCCTCATTTTTACGCCTGAGAAAAAAACAACTGGTGCAGAAATGATTTGATTGATTTTAATTTTCAATATCGCCAATATTACTTGTTCGATAGCTTGCACCATTTATGGCTGGTCTATTGATTTTTTCAATCTTCACTCTGAAATTTCACTCAGATGGTCAACATAGTTTAATAAATCTAACGTCGGTTTGTTAGATAAAGTCAGAATATTGATGGCACAGTTGTTTATTTGATAATCTTCACCTTGTATATATTTTCTTTTTAAAACTTCCAGCGGTAAATCGCCAAATATATTTCTTAAATAATCTAATATCGAACCGCCGTGAGTAATTAATGCCACATGCTCCAATTGTGGATCTAATTCCTTGACAACTTCAGCAATTCGTATGCCTGTTGAGAAAGAAGATCTACCATACTTTGGCCTGTAATTTCTATTATGAGTTGAAAGATTCCATTCATGTAAAAAATCCTTTATATCTATACTTTTATTCCAATTCATTCTTTCTTCCAACCTATTATCTTGGGAAAAATTCATATTTAGTACTTGAGCAATTTGCTGAGCGGTCTCTACGGTTCTTTTGAAAGGGCTTGAAATAATTTTTTGAATGGAAAATGTTTTCAGAAATTCTCCAGTTTCTCTGGCTTGAATCAAACCAGTTTCAGACAGGCCGGGATCACCAGCCTCGGGAAGCTTTTGTCCATGTCGAATTAAAAAAACTTTCATAATAATCGCTTACATTTTTTTGTTTATATATGTTGATTTTAATTTTCCTGATAAAGACAAAATTTGTAATTATTTTTACCCTTCCGCCAATGGAGAAAGTTAGCATAATAACTATCACTTTTTTCACTCACTTCCCTTCTTCCGCGATTGGGCAAATTTTTCTTGCATGGTGGGATTTCCTCTGGTTAAGCGCTTAATGGTTAAGTCATCCATTTTATTTTCCGCCGCTAATAAATGTTTGTCGGATAAAGTGAGCGCGTCTCGAACTTTTTCCAAATCTTTAATGGCTTTATTAATTTGTTCGATTGCTTCAACATGTTTTTGACCGGCGTGCTTCATTGAAGTTAACCAACTGGACTTCCAATTATTGACTTCATCTTCAAAAGTGGTCACATCAATATTTTGACTTTTTACCAAAGCAAGCTCAGCTTTATACTCCAAAGATTTGAGCGCCGCGTTGCGAAGGAGAGTGATAATTGGAATAAAAAATTGGGGTCGAATAACGTACATCTTGGGAAATTTATAGGAAACATCCACAATTCCGGTGTTGTAAAGTTCGTTATCCGCTTCCAATAATGAAACCAAAACCGCATACTCGCATTTTTTTTCATTTCTATCTTTATCTAATTCCTTGAGAAAATCTTCGTTTTTCTTTTTATTTTTTGTCGCCGAAGCATCACTTTCGTTTTTCATCTCAAACATGATGCTGATAATTTCTACATTATTCTCATCAAACTCGCGGTAAATAAAGTCGCCCTTGGAACCACCAGAAGCATCATTATCTTTTTCGAAATAGGCATTTTGAAATGCGGTTGGCCTTAATTTATTAAACTCAATTTCGCAGTGTTGCTCCAGTGTTTCTCCCAGCAACTTGGTTGATTGCTTCACCTTCAAATCTTTGTAGTATTGAATCAATTCTTCCTTGCTCTTTAGCTCGTTTTCATATTTTTCTTTGAGCGATGTTTCATTTAATTTTGATTCGGAGTCTTTTTTATCCAGTTTATGAATTAGATCATCACGTTCTTTTTCCAGTAATTTCAGAGCTTGAGCAATTGCCAATTCTCTTTCCGTTTTGCTGGCATCAATTTGCGCTCTTAATTGTGCAATTTCCGCTTCTCTTTTTGCCAATTCTTCTTGAGTGGCATTTTTTGTTTTTGCTTCTACCAATTGAACTGCGGAAGCTTTTTCTTGCTCCAAAATTCTAATTTTTTCATGTAATTTTTGCTCTTTAAGTTGAAGCTCGAGTTCTTTTTTGCTTTCAATCTCTCTGCGAGCTTTTTCCAATTCGGCATTAAATGCGTCTTTTTTTATGGAAGCTACAACATTTCTAATAGTGGTTTGGTCTATATCTAAATCATGAAGTGAAGAAAGATCTATGATGTCGCCTTTTTGACCATCTTCCTGAAGTTCGAGTGTGTGCTCATCGCGAATGGTAACTTTTAGTTTTTTCATACAACCCTAATTTAACACAAAATTGAGAAAAAAATGGCATAAGTTATATAGCACTCTCAAAACCAAATTGGAAATATATCATGCTTCAAATCAGCTTGAGCATCCGATAAACAAAGTGTCATTCCGTTTTGTAATTGCATCAACCCTTATCTTTACAAAAAATATTTTCTAGATTAATTTGGCTTTTTCATCCATGAAAAATGGTAATTCAATAGTAACTTGTATTGAAATGGAAGTTACAACATCAAGAATTGGCTAGCAA
>CAZTME010000111.1:0-2666 GCA_964614795.1 uncultured Pseudomonadales bacterium
CAAAAGATGATCAAAATGTCCGTGAGTGGCAAAAATTGCTAAAACCTGAACGTTATGTTCACTCACTACTTCTAAAATACTTTGACAATCTTCTCCCGGATCAATTAGCATCCCTTCTTTTGTCTGTTCATCATATAATAAGTAAGTGTTGCCGGCTAATTGGCCAATAGCTCGTGAGAAAAGGGAAAGAATTGCCATACTTCTATCATAGCAAAGGATTTTATGCTTAATCGAGAAAATATTAATCAAGTGGTGCTTTTTGATTTAGACGACACTTTATTAAAAACCAAAGAGTTAATGAGGGCCATTTTGACGAGATTAGAAAATGTTTATGGATTGGAAAATGACGCCTTGGCTACTCATATAAAGATTTTAGACTTTCTCAAAAAGTCAGTAATCAAGCTTTTTCACCTCAAGATTTAATTGATTATTGGTATGAACATTTTTTTGCAAAATCTTTTCATGATGGCGAGTTTAATCAAGAGGCTTCATCAAATCCAATCAACAATAAACAACATCCAACAAAACAACAATTTCAAACTAATTTTTTTGATATCTTCGATCAAGAGGCGAGTCGTCAATTATTTGAAGATGCTAAACAAGCGATTGAAAGTTTGCGAGAGTTTTTTTATTTGGGTATTTTTTCTGAAGGAGTGGTTTTTTGGCAACTGCTTAAATACACTCAGGCTTTACAAGATTATGGGGAAGCTTTTCCAGCCAATTTCATTTTTACACATTTAGACAAAACCCAATCTGATTTTCTTGATCATGTATTTAAGCGTTTGTTTAATCTAGGCATTAGAAAAGCAGTTTTTATCGATAATAAAAAAACAAAATTAAGAAGCATTCATAGTTGGCACAAAAATAGTGATTATGCTGGAAAAATTGAAGTCGAGCTTTTTTGGATAAATAGAAATGAAGAAAAAGAATTAAGAGATGCTCAGTCTGGAGACGAAAACTTATTTAAATCTTTGACTTCATTGTCAGATTTTTCCCGGTATACAAAAAACATTTGAAGAAGATCGGCAAAAAATTTAATTGGTTAATAAAGCAATAATTAAGTTGCCAAAATTAAGATAAATATCTACCAGCAAACTAATCGGTGGCAATATCAAGAAAGAGAGTGCGGATTGCCCGTTCCAAACAGGTAAAATTAAAGCCAATAAGACGAAAATTCCATTGTTGTAAAGAAATCGATCGTATTCAATACTAGCTTGCTCCGGCAAAAAGGCAGACATGATTTTTCCACCATCCAAAGGGTGGATTGGGACTAAGTTAAAAACCGCCAGCATCACGTTGTAAAAAAGTGTAAACTGCATCACCACTTGAAAAATAATTGCGTATGCCGGCATAAAAACGATTAGCATGGAAAAAATCAACACCGCCAGTAAAGCTAAAATTAAATTTGAAGCGGGACCGGCAAACGCTACCAAAGCGGTGTCTCGCATGGGATTTTTGTAATAATTCGGGTTGATCATCACGGGTTTTCCCCAACCAAAGCCAATAACAATTAACATCACAGTACCAATGGGATCAAGGTGAGCCAAAGGATTGAGTGTTAATCTTTCATCGCTTCTGGGGGTAGGGTCGCCCAGTTTGTCACTGGCCCAAGCGTGAGCGAACTCATGAATAGTGATAGCAACTACCAAACTCAAGGCCGTGAGAATAAATGCGATTGGATTGTTGAAAAGTGAAAGTAAACCCATGCTCTGTATTATACAAGCAGTTATGTGATATACTACCCACTCTGCAAAACAAGAGAAAGTAGTTATGTCATATGCATTCAAATTACCAGTAGTTGCTCACATTGGCCACAATGTTTCTCATGCGAAAAATCGCACCAAACGTGCTTTTAAACATAATTTACACACTGTGACCGTGAAAATTGACGGCACTAAAAAACGCCTGAAAGTCAATTCTCGCATGTTAAAAATGCTGAAGAAAAGCGGTGTAACCACTCACTACAAAAAAGCCGAGTAGTATTAGCGAATATTTTCACCCAATTCCCGAATTAATAGACTTGTCGCCCAATAACAACACGGTTTCTTAATTCATGACTTATTGCACGACAAGTCTAGTGTTAAAATTTCTCGCGGAGAGCAGGGTTTTTTGCCTTCAAGTTGGATTTGTTGCAAAATCAGCCGTTGAGGGTTTTGTTGGTAGGAAATTTCCAATAATTTAAGTCTTTTTTCACCTTTAGAGGTTGGCACAATTGTCCATAGTCCCGGCCATGGAGAAAATGCTTTGCTGGCATTAAAAATCACTTGATAGATATTTTTCAGATCAGCTTGGGTTTCAAGCAGAATTTTGGAAAGCTGCGTGATTGGCGCCTCGTCTTGCGGGAGAGTGCCGTTTATTAAACCAACGAGGGTTTGCCAACCAATGAAGCCATCTTCTTTACTCAGACGAGGCGCCACTGGAGTAGGACTTTCTTCTGGTTGAGCTTCAACTTGATTGGGATTTTTGACAAATTTTTCTATCAAATCCACCAATTGTTCATTAATTAAAGAGAAAGCATGGTTGTAATAATCATCCGTGCGCCAATTTTGCGCCACCTCAAACGGCAAGCGAGCAATGATTGGACCGGTATCTAAACCTTCATTTAAAATCATCAAACTCACGCTACTGGTTTTTTCTCCGTAGAGCAAAACTAATTGACCTGGAGT
>CAZTME010000112.1:0-2653 GCA_964614795.1 uncultured Pseudomonadales bacterium
AATGATCTTCTAATTGTCCCTTGCCGTATTTTGCATCCATGTTTACATCTTTATCCAAATTCATGGAGATAACTTCAATTTTATGTCCTCCTTTAAGCACAACCGGTCCTTCCCCCAAATCGCTTCCCCCTTGATTGGAGTTGTCATTGGGGTTGTCCGCATTATCTTTATATGGCTCTTTAGGTTTGCCGTCGCTGGGTTTGGCGCCGGCCACTGCCTGTCTAGCAACTTCATCGGGATTAACTGCGCAGTAATCTAGCTCAATATTGGTTGAAGAAGTGAGCATGGCTTGAGTGTTGACAATATCCACCAATGCTCTGGTGAGAGGATCTTTGCATTGGGGATTTCCCACCCCACCCGTATTGCCGCCTTCATTGATAATACATTCTATTTCCGCCCAAGAATCATCTTGTTTCATGGCTCCAACTGCTTGAGCGGCTTTTTGTAAAACGTTGCGTTGGCAACGTTGTTGACGCTCATATTCATAGGCTTTTTCGTTGGGAATGAGTGAGTTGCGAGTTAAGATGGCCGGATCAAGAAAAGATGTATTACCGGAAGTACCAGTTGCCAGCGAAGAAAGATAATTGGGTGAACCAGCGTTTCTTTCGTTCATGAGTCCGTCATCTATTGCTCCTTTATTGGTTAAAATATCCGGGATTTTAAAGGCGGAAACGATGACGGTATGTTTGGGGTGTGGTGGTCCATTCCATCCGCCTAATGGATGGGTGAAAAAGTTAACATAAGTTGAACTACTGGGGAAACGCAAGCGCATAGAAGTGAGCATAAAAGCCAGCCGGTAAGATTCTTCCATTTCCAAGGGAGCGTTTAACATACCGGTTCTTAAAGCATCCCATCGGCTATCCTCATTGAATAGAAGTTGTTGGCATGTGTTGGTAAGGGTTTGGGAAACAACGGCAGTGCTTGTGTAACGACCAAATTCTTCAAGGAGAGATTTGGCGTTAAATGCGGTACCTTTAATTTTGGTGGCGTAAAGAGAGCAGGCTGTGGGATCATTGAGTTTTTTGCACATTGCATCTCTGGACATGAGGTTCAGGTAACTTAAGGCGCATCTTTGAGGTTTGGTTACTAAAGAATTAATGGCGGAAGATTCAGTTTCGGTTTTACTATATTCTTCTTTGGCGTTAGGCCCCGCTTTTTGAGAAAAATACTGCTCAAATGATTGTTTGAGGCCGGGAAAACCATCCACGTCTCTAAAAATTGGAATTAGGGCTTCTCGGTAGTCTGTGCTTAAAACGGAATAGATTCTTGGGTTTTGATAAAATACAAAGTTTGTCGCTTGCGGAGTTTCCGTCATGGGGTCATTTCCCATGACAACACCTCTGTAATCTGGTGGTCGCTGGGCAAAAAGAATACCCATGGCTTCCAATCCTGAGGCAGTCACTCCCACCTTAAAACCCGGGCCGGCGCACATAGCTCTATAACCTTGACTAATCAAATCGTCACGAATGGTGTCGGTGGTGGTTTTTGGATCTTGACCATAGCTGGAGTCAAAACCCTTAATGGGATGAATGTAGTAATCTTCAAAATTTGCTTCTTCTTCCAATTGACAGTCATAGGGTCCTGTTTCAGTAATTATAAGAGGAAAGGGTTTCATGCCAACTTTAACTTTTAACCAAGTCATAATTTCTTCTATTCCATTTTGTTGCCAAATTTCCGTCATGAGGGCGCCTGCTGGATAGAGATTGCCGGAAAGACCATACAAACCCTCCCAATTTGCGTTATATTTCACCATTGCCCAAAAAATTCCTTTTGGTGTATCTCCGGTAACTTTTTGATCTTGCAGGGTAAAAGAAGTCAGGTTGAATGCCGGAGAAAGAAGTTTAAAGCCCGGATTTCCATCAATAATAGCGTTCATGTAATCGGCAAGTTTTTTGCCAATGCACTCATAAAAAGCAGAGCTTTGCGCATCACCCTCTTTGCCGTGGCCACCACATTCTGGCGCAAACCACTTCCACTCTATATCTGGTTCATTAGGACCGGCAATAACGTAAGTTTTGTCTCTTTGCTCTTGAGAGAGACCGTTATAAACTTCAGACAAAAAAGATAGATATGTGGCAGGATTATCATCAAAGCCGAACCCAGTTTCCGCCACTCCAATACGAATAATTACTTTTGTATTGTCTGAACGACCAGTTTGTTTTTGAATGGTGTTAATTACGTCTTTAGCCAGACCTCTATCCGCAATTTGTAAAAACCAATCAAATTGATAATTTGCTCTGTCTGCACCTGGTCCACCAAACATTGTGCCTGGGTTAAAACCGACTTTAGTGCCTTGGCAATTGCCACTGGGAGGGCAAATTTCATTCATATAGGAAGCCGGAATGATGTGTTTTTGAAAATTTTCATCTCCGTTGTCACCAAATGGTGAAAATAAAAGCATGCCTTCAACATTGGGTTTAGATTTTATGGCGTTAAAGTCGGTTAAAAAATCGGCAAAACATTGATTTGCTTTTTTGTTCGGAACAATAATTGGCGAGTCGGGGCTGGGCTGAGCGTCTTTCCCCGGTTGTTTGTAATCGGGAAGTTTGATGTTTTCTAATTCTGGCGGTTGTCTCACCAGTGGCCCAACCAAATCCACGCTATAACCCTGATGATCGCTTTCAGGATTGCCCGTCATCATTTTTCTTGAGGA
>CAZTME010000113.1:0-2634 GCA_964614795.1 uncultured Pseudomonadales bacterium
CGCTATAACCCTGATGATCGCTTTCAGGATTGCCCGTCATCATTTTTCTTGAGGAAAGATCAAAACTAAGCGGTTGTCCGTTAACAGAAAAATCATTTCTTACAATAATGTTGTCAATTCTTGCCTTATCGCTAATAACATATTGATACTTGTTGTGAAGGATGTTTTTGAGAATTTCTTCCTTATTGTTAGATGGGGGGAAAGTGTCCGTCACATGTGTTTTAATCGGCTTTAGTCCTTTCGCAGTGCTTTCATCATTGGCTTCAGTTTCGTTTCTCCACAAAATCCTGTATTCGCTCTCGCACTCATCATCGGGTTGTCCCTGTGGGCTCACAAATCTGGCATTAAAATCACCGCCCAAAACATAAAATGGTTCGTCTGCGCTTTTGTTGTTGTGAGCAATGTTTAAAATTAATCTGGCTCCGGTACAACTATATTCCCCTCTGGGATGTACGTTATAAACATTCATGTTGCCAAAGGGGGAGACTACAGGAGTATTGACCGCCCACCGCGTGGATGATTTGGTGTCGAAGTTTTCCTGATCTCTTTGTTCTTTGTTTGGGAACGGAATCATGTCTGCGTTTTTGGCATAATTAACTGTTCTTGAATAAGGATAGGTGGAAAAAGTCGCAACTCTCATGGCTTGTGTGTCGGAAGCGAAAGGTTTGGTGGTGACTTGCATGGGGTAGTTTTCTACAAATAGAGAAATTGCGGCCGCCCAAAAAGTTGTATCAAATGGCAAAAATCTTATCCAAACATCCTCGGTGACGGCTCTACCCCAAACTTTGTTTAATTCTTGCTCAAATTCGGCATCGGTCATGCTCCTGCCTGTGTTATTTTGGTATGAATAGTTATCTTTAAACCATTGTTTGAAGTTTTTAGCTACTTGCTCTGCTCTTGAGCTTGTAGACATGGACTCATAATCAACGATCGTTCTGTTTTGAGCGTCTTTTTTTAAAGGTGGATCGTTGCAAACGGAATACATTTCTTGAAAAAGGCCGATATTTACATTGTTTTGCTTCATGTATTGAATAATAAATTTTGCCTGATCCATTTGATATTGAAGTCTACCTGGTGAGCAATTTTTATCTTTATCTTTTGTTGCGGTTGCATCAACAACGGCATTTTTAATAACATTAAATGTCAATATTCTCATGCGTCCTTGCGCTTGTTGAGCTTGGGAAATTTCCGGGTAAAATAGCCAAGTGGTCAGAAAGCCTAGGCTAAAAGTAATGGCTAAAATGAAGGTCATTCTTGGTGAAAACTTTAAATTCAAACCAATTTTTTTAAATTGATAGGAAATTGAATTTCTGCTGAAGTTCTTCAGCCGAAAAAATAGTTGTTTGAGCAGTGAATTATCTTTGATAATAGGCATTTTTTTCTTGGTTTTCCAACACAACAAAAACACAATTGTTAGTTTTGTGTGTTTGCTTATTAGACTTGTCGCGCAATTAATATCACGGCTTCTTTGCTCATGTTCTTATTGTGCGATAAGTCTATTGTTCAACGATTCTATTATATATTAGTATCTGGCAATTTGGGGGTTTTAATAAGTTTTTTCTTAGCAAACAGGTGGTGTGGTCACTAGTAAATTATGTTATTTTGAGTTGACAGACTAAAATTGACGTTCTGAAATTAATTGCCGACAAAACTTCGACAAATAAAAAATATTGAGGTAAGTAAGGTCGATTCAATTTTGAGAAAGATCACGGATCTTGTGGAAGTGTTTCTGTGGCTCTTGGCACTTCAAACTTCAGTAAATCAATGCCTGTAAATGCCGAAAGTAAGTTAATTAACACAAAACCGGAAACAGAAACCACTATGCCAATAATAGCAAAAGTGATGGTTTTTTTGCCTTGATCCACCATTTTGCTACTGCCACCGGAAATCAAAATCATGATAGAGCCAGCAACAATCATTACAAAAGCTGCTAGTCCAAGCATGGCGAAAAAGACCAAGAAGATGTTGGCCAACATACACTCCAGTCCCTGAAGGGTGGCTACATCGGAGTTTACGCCTTCTCCCACGCACACGCCAGTCCAGGGCTTAGCTTGAGCTTGAACGCTTGGAGGCATGATAAAGCTACTGGTGATGATTGTCAAAAAAAGCAGCGCCGTTAAAAAAGGAGAAAACTTTTTTAAATTAAAGTTGTATTGAGGGTTTGGCAATCTTTGAGCAAATGTTTGAGCAAAACTTTGAATAGAAAAAAACTTCAATTTCTTCGAGGGTTGATAATTTTTCATTTTGATTAATTGAGCAAATTCTTTTGAAATATCTACATGTATTTATGAAAGCATGGGTAGAAGATTGGCTGGAGAAATACCAATGATCTGCAAGATGAAAAGGAAAATTGCCCAAGAGGCTACCACGATGATTAGACCAATGATGGCAGCCACAATTCTGGAGCGAGCGCTGTCGGTTTTGCCTTTGTCACCACCAGATGTAATCCAGTTGACTCCAGCAAAAACTAATTGAAAAAGTACCAATAAAACACTGACGATGAGTGCGACTTGCAACAACCATGTTAGCAAGGACTTAAAATCTGGGAAAAAACCGGCCGGAATGGTGACGGTAGAGTTGCCAAACTTGAATGTAGTTGGACTAGCGGTGCTACCTATGGTAGTAGTGCTGCTT
>CAZTME010000114.1:0-2632 GCA_964614795.1 uncultured Pseudomonadales bacterium
ATAATGTGAGTTGAGTTAATTTCCGGTAGTTGAGTTTTAACTTGATCAATGTATTTTTCATTGGTAACGACAATTATTCTTTCCCAAGGAACCAACTTGCTAATTCTAGTTGCGGTTAATTGCAACATGGTATCTGTACCAACTAATTTAAGAAATTGTTTCGGAGTATTTTCTCTTGATTTTGGCCAAAGACGTGTGCCTCCGCCACCAGCAAGAATGACCGCATAAATATGATTGTTTGTGTTCATGTATCACCTTTCTTTACAAATTGTTGCCAAGCTACATTCAAATAATTTTTCCATAGTATCTTGGATTGATCCCAAGTATTTTGGAAATCGGTGGTAGATCCAAGCCTAGCGGATTTTCCTTTTAATTGCAAATACTGAAATGCCAGAGCTATTGATCTGGAACTTGGATATTGAAGAGCGACTGTTTGAGGTAAATGATTAACTAATTCTCCTACTCCACTGTGGACGTTAATAATTAAGCCGGTTTGATTTTGGATTGCTTGCAAACCAACAATGCCAAAATCTTCCACTCCCGGCATTACCACCGCCGTGGACATTTTCATCAAAGTTGCAACCTCTTCATCTTTAATGATTCCTATAAAACAAATTAACTTTTGTGATTTCTTCCAAGCAATTAAACAATCATCAAGTGATTCATTTGTAAGACGAAAATAGGCTTGTTGGGATGTTTTTTTTTGATATTCTTGAGTTAATAATCCATGACCGGCGATCAAACAAGGAATTTTATATTCTAAAGATGTTTTAATCACCAAATCTAATCTTTTATACCAAACATGACGTCCAATAAACAACATATAATTGGGAAGATTGAGATGTGTTAATGAAGATAAATCGATATTATTTAATGAGTTTGGTGAGGGAGGATAAATAACTTGATCAATTGAGCGATGATAGAATTTATTTGATCGTTTGGTCACCAATTGAGAAATTGCAATGATAACATCTGGCCTATGAATGGCAATTTGATCCCAATGTTTAAGTAAAGCAATTGCCAACTTAGCTAATTGATGCAAAATTGGCAGTCTAGTTAATTTGTGAGCTTTTAAAGCGGAAGTGGCTTGAAAATATAGAAACCGAGTTGGAGTCAATAAATAACAAATGTGCAATTGTTCTGGTTTGGTTATGACACCTTTGCTGTTGTATGCACAAATTGAAATAACCAAATCTTCTTTAATGGATAAAGATTCGGTAGCGATTGGAGAGATAAACGCTAAAAGCTGATGTCTGTATTTGATCCAATTGGGTAATTTTTGCAAAAAGGAAGTGGAAATGTTGCGATTTTTCAACCAGGGAATGTTTCTATTGGCCACAATCGAGTATAAATGAGCATTAGGAAAAAGTTCTAAAAAAAATTGAATAACTAATTCTGCACCGCCGATATTGGTGGTAAGGTTATCATAAACCAAAGCAACAGATGGCTTAAAAAATTTTTTTTTCATGAACCGTTCAGAATGTGATGATAAAGTTTGAGTGTTTCCAAAGCGGTTTTATTCCAATCATACTTATTTTTGATAATATTGCTGATTTGAGGATCAATTTGTTTGGGAATTTTGGATAAAGCTTCAGTAAATGAAGCGGATGAATGTGGATCAAAATAAATTGCATAACGATCATATATTTCTCTGAAAATAGGAATATCACTGGCAATTAATGGAGTGCCCGTCGCCAGTGCTTCTATACCGGTCAAACCGAATCCTTCAGAAAATGAAGGTTGAATAACCGCAGAACATTTTTGATATTGTGCTATGAGTTCTTCATCTGTAAGCTCATTAAAAAAAGAAATTTGTTGTAAAACACCGGCTTTTTCTGCCTCTTTAGAAAATCTTTCTTGAAAAATATTCCTTGCAGAAATAATAATTAATTTTAAGTTGCGATTATTTTTTAAAGCTGAAAAACAGACCGAAACATTTTTGTGTGGATAAAGAGAGCCGACGTAAAGTAATGTATTTTTGTCTCTTGAAAAATTAGCCGGAGAAAATTGAAAATTTACGCCTTCATAAATGGGAAAAATTTTTTGAAGATCGATGTGAGTGTGTTTGGCAACTGTTTTTTTGACCGTTAATGAGGGAACTATGATCGCTGAGGCTTTTTTGGCAACTTGAGCAACCAGAAATCTATAGGCCAAATATTTGGGCCAATATACGAAGGGATTGAGGGTGGTAACCCTTGAACCTTTTTGCTCATGCCACAATAAATCATGAATGGTAATAAGTAATTTTCCGGAATAATTGAGTGGAACATTGAAGTGAGGCACGTGAAGAAGATCAAGGTTTTCTTGATGGAAAATTTTAGCCAAACCAATTTGTTCGGTAACGGAATAATGAGGAATATTGACTTTTACAAAACGAACGGAGTTTGTTTTTTTTAATTTGATATTTTTAAGTAATGGATCTAATTGAGAATCGTCATTATAAAAAATGACAAAATTGAACTCGGTTGAATTAAGTATTCTGGAAAATAGCTCTATTTCATAACGACCAATACCTGCATGTTTGGCTCCGCTTAATCGACAATCCAGACCGATATATTTTTTGGGTGTATTTGATTGTGAAGATTCTGAAAGGTTTGATGTTTTTGACGAAATCATGGGTATGATATGGAAG
>CAZTME010000115.1:0-2621 GCA_964614795.1 uncultured Pseudomonadales bacterium
CCAGATGCTCGTCAAATCAGTAGACAAAAATTCTCTTACGGTATTCATCAGGGAATCTCTCAAAGAACCGACTGTTTTGCCGGCCAAGTTGCCAAATTTATTACTCATGGGTTCGGAAGGTATCGCCGTGGGTATGGCCACTAAAATTCCACCACACAATCTCAAAGAAGTGGGTAATGCCATTATCAGCATGATTAATCACGGTCAGGCCACCAGGGCAAAAGTTGCAGATTCTACAGATAGTAAAACCGTTTTTTCTTCTGCAGAAGCGGAAAATACAAATAATAGTAACACGAAATTGCTGGAAGAAAAAAGCGCTCTTTTAATTGTTCCGGAAGAAATTCCTCAAGATATTCAGAAAAAAAATGAAGTGATCAATCAATTAACAACAACGGATCCTGGTTGGCTGGCTGGAGATTTTCAAACTGAAGACAGCATTGATGAAATCATGAAACATATAAAAGGCCCTGATTTTCCTACAGGCGGGATTATTTATGATTTCAAATCTATTGTGGAAGGCTATCGCACCGGCAAAGGTCGCATTGTGGTAAGAGGAAAAGCCGAAATTGTTGAAACCAAAAAAGGTGGTTTTCAAATTCAAATCACCGAAATTCCCTATCAAGTTAACAAAGCAAGACTCATCATGCAAATTGCTGATTTGGTCAAGGATAAAAAAATTGAAGGCATCAGGGATTTAAACGACGACTCGGATCGTACCGGCATGCAAATCACTGTCGATTTAAAACGTGACGCCATTCCTAAAGTTGTTTTAAACAAACTCTTTAAATATTCAGAATTACAAACCAGTTTTCCCATGAATATGGTGGCGCTCACCAGTGATGGTGCACCACAATTACTCAATATTCGCCAAGTATTAATGGAATATATTGGTCACCGTCAAGTTGTTGTCGTACGACGTACTCAATATGAATTATTGGCCGCTCGTGATCGAGCTCACATCTTGGAAGGACTGCTCATCGCTCTTCAGCATCTGGACGAAGTGATAGAAATTATTCGTCGCTCACCGGACTCTGAAACAGCTAAAACTCGCTTAATGGAAAAACTGGCTCTTTCGGAAGTGCAAGCTACTGCCATTTTGGAAATGCAGTTAAAACGTTTAGCCGCACTTGAGAGACAAAAGATTGAGGATGAATACAAAGAAATTCAAGCCAAAATTGATTCTTTACTCACGTTACTCATTCATCCTCAGGATATTTTAGGTGTTATTACTTCTGAATTAGCCGATTTAATCGCTCAATATGGTGATGAGCGAAAAACCAAAGTGGTAATTGGCAAAGCCGGTGAGTTTAGTGAAGAAGATTTGGTGGCTAATGAACAAGTGGTGATTACTCTCACCGCCAGTGGTTATATCAAACGCATGGTGCCTTCCGCACTGCGTAGCCAATCCAGGGGAGGGAAGGGGAGTAGTGGTGTAAAAATGAAAGCCGAAGACATGGTCCACTCCCTAATTAGTGTCAATACTCATGACACCTTACTACTTTTTACCACTCAGGGCAGGGTTTTTAAACTCAAAGCTTTCGAAGTGCCGGAAGCCAGCAAGCAAGCCAAGGGAACGGCCATGGTTAACTTGGTTCATCTCAAACCCAACGAAAGGGTGCAGTCTATTTTAACTGTGGATGAAAAAGAAGATCAAGAACGCTATATTCTATTAGCCACTCGCAAAGGTTTGGTGAAAAAGACAGCGGTTAAGTTGTTTGATAACATTCGTCAAAATGGCATTATCGCCATTAACATGAATGAAGATGATGAGTTGGTTTGGGGCAAATTAACCAGCGGTAATGATGATTTGCTACTGATTAGTGAAATGGGCAAGTGCATTCGTTTTAGTGAAACAGAGGTTAAAAGCTCCAATCGCGATACCAAAGGTGTTAAGGGTATTACTTTAAAAGCGGGTGATAAAGTGATTGGCGTGGAATCTTTGCCCAATGGCGATGATCAAGATACTACCAAGCACTTGGTGGTTATTACCAAAAATGGTTTGGGCAAACGCACCGCACTTAAAGAGTATCCCAAACAACAACGCTCCGGTATGGGTGTGAAAGTTTCGGAAATTACCAAGAAATCCGGCTTGGTGGCGGAAGCTCGCATTGTTACCAACGAGCATAAAGATTTGGTTATTTCCACAAGAGATGGACAAACCATTCGCACACCAATAACGAAAAAATCGATCCCCATTTTAACTCGCTCCACTCAGGGAGTGATTTTAATGAGGCTAAGTGGCGATGATGAAGTTGCCGCTGTTGCTGTCACTTTTGACAGTGAAGGCGAAGAAGAATAAATTTCTTTCATTAAAACCAGTATCGTTTTAATAAACTTGTCGCGCAATAAGAATATGAATTGATTTGAGAAACGAATCGTGTTGTTATTGTGCGACCAGTTTAATATTTTTTCTCAAATTTAAAACTGCTGATTGTTATTTTAATTTCCTTGTGCGTATACTCTATATCAGTGAGAGCAAGTTTTTTTGACGTCATTCTTGTGAAATTAATAAAAAAACTACTCCCCAGAAGAAAAATATCTTAAAATTTTTGAATTTATGACAAAATCGGCTTAAGTAACCAAAGTGGTTGCTAAAATCATCACTTTTGTTTGAACAATTA
>CAZTME010000116.1:0-2613 GCA_964614795.1 uncultured Pseudomonadales bacterium
CATCCGCAGTTTCTCCTGCAATTGGAAAGAATTCATAATGATAAAATCTTAAGAATACACCCAAGAAAATAATTAATATGAAAGAAAGATAGTTCTTTAAGAAAGTTGATAGTTTTTGCATATTCATAGCCAATTAATTAAATTTTGAGTTTTATTTATCTAAGAACATCTATAGAGATCTCTTTACTTAAATTTCAGTTCCTCGTTGATCATAAAAGATGGCGAGCCCTATATAAATGAAACATTTCGTTTTGTATCTGCAATAAACATTAGACTTGTTGCGCAATAAGAACCTGGATCATCAAACCTTGTTGTTATTTTGCGACAACTCTATTAATACCGATCAACAATTGCAATTTTAAATATTTGACTATTCATAAAAATATACAAATATCTTAAATTGATCGTTTTAATTTACCTTGATATTTCTAACCATATATTATGGGGCAGATCTAAATTATTAGCAAATGACAATCTAAATAAATTAATCAAATCTTGATGCTACGAATCTGGATTAGTGTAGTAATATATAGGAGGCAGATCTCAATAAGATTTTATAAATCTGCAATTATTATATTGATGACGATATGAAAAGTAGATTGATGATTTTTGGAGAATTTGTTGCTCCGCCTTTATTCTTGCTCATTTTTGGACTTATTTTCAGACTGAATTATCAAAATTTAATTCCCATGGGTTTTCAATGGGATGAAGCTTCCTACGCTTACAACGCCTACAGTTTAATGACAACTGGAAAAGATGAGTGGGGAAGAAATTGGCCATTATTTTTAGAGGCATTTGGAGATTTTAAACCCGCACTTTTGAGTTATTTAATGATTTTTTCATTTTCATTGTTTGGAATTTCCGAACTAAGCGCAAGATTACCGGTGATTTTACTGTCAGTTGTTGGTAGTCTAGCATTTTACGGCTTAATTGTTACTCTGAGTAAAAATAAATTATTGTCTTTTACAGCCAGTTTTTTACTCTTAACTTCACCATGGCATATGCATTATAGTCGCATTGCTTTTGACCCAATGTTCTCATTAAGTTTCATGCTGATTGGACTGTGGGGTTATGTCCAGAAGAAAATCTTTTGGCGATGGTTTGGTGTATTTTTCCTTATTTTGAGTATGTATACATATGCCAATACAAAATTAGTTGTTCCATTTTTGGCAATAAGTTATGAGTGGTTGTTTAATTATCGCACAATTGAAAAAATCAAGTTTAATACTAAGACGATCTTTCACAAAGATCTTTTTGCCAAATTCAAGTATTTATTACCATTATTAAGTATTTTGTTGTTTTCATTTATTTTGATTTTAATGAGCGCGCTCACCGTTGCCGGTGAGCGCGCTCGTACAGTTTTCTTTTGGGATGCAATTACCGCTCAAACTTCAATTGAAGAAAGCATACACAGACATCTGCAACTAGGTTTACCAACTGTGAGAGTATTTAGTAATAAAATTGTCTATTTTTTTCAATCCTTTTCTTCGCAATATTTATCCCATTTTAATCCATTTCATCTTTCTTTTGGCAACAATGACACACCGGCATTCGCTTTTAGCAATCATGGTCTTTTATTAATTTTGAGTATTCCCTTGATTTTCATTGGTTTACTGAGTAAGCGCAATAATTTTTGGTGGTTCTTTTTCATTTGGTTGATTCTTTCCCCTTTGCCGGCAAGCTTGTCGCAAAATGCTCCCAATGCCAATCGCGCCTTAATTATGTTGCCCGCTTGGTTGACTTTTGCCGGTTTGGGAGTGATGAGTACAGTTAATTTCTTACATGAAAAATTTAAAAGATTTATTTCTTTCAGATTTTTGAAGTTAGTAATTTGGCTTGCAATATTAATGACTGTCTTTTTAAATTTTATTTGGTATTTCAGAGATTTATTGCTTTTCTTTCCTGAGCAATCATCTCAATATTTTCATAGTGTTTATAAAGATGGATCACCCTATATTTGGAGGGAGAGAGATAATTACGATCAAGTTTTTATTTCCGATCGAGACACACAAGTCTATATTTTTTTAAGTTGGTATAACTTAATTGATCCTCAAACAGTACGCAATTTTAATCAGACTCGCAAACCGCTAATTGGTTTGACTCAAATGGAAAATATTAATATTGTGCCACTTAATTCGGATAACGCTCAGTGTTATTTGGGCTCCAATAATAACGCTCTTGTCATTACTACTAAAGAAGAAATGATTCAATCTTTAGAACCTCTCAAAGTGTTTTATCGTTTTGATAGGTTTAAACAACCTGAACTCGGTTTGGCGGTTTACAACTCCGCGCAGTTACTCACAAATCTTCAAAAGTTAGATTTTGCCAGCAAATGTGATCCGGCTACTTTTGAAAGGATAAAAAGTGAAATTTTGGAAAACGATAAGACAAACTAGGTTTTTCTTGATACAATAGCACGAGATTTATTTGCAAATTCAATCTTGTTCAAGAAAAATTTTGCAATTAGATCTATTGGTGGTATTAGCTCAGTTGGTTAGAGCGCCTCCCTGTGGAGGAGGAGGCCGCCGGTTCGAGTCCGGTATACCACCCCAATGATCCATACCGTTCCAAAACGGGCGCGTTTTTGTTAAAAAAACGTTGGTAATTCAATCC